>NZ_JAOQJL010000001.1:145478-243957 GCF_025566965.1 Blautia ammoniilytica
TACACCATTACTGCTTCTGCTGAAAACTATACGGCTGAAGATGGATCCGAGCAGGCTGTAATAAAAGATTTTGTCCCATCTCAGGATGAAACCAAAGCTTTTACTCTGATCCAAAGCCCGGAAGCCAAAGCCGCAAAGTGGATCAAAGACAACTGCGATAACATCTTTGCAGGCTGTTCCGATGCCTACAAAGCAGTCATTACCAAAGATGGCGATACCTACACCATCCCCTACCGGGCTTCTGACAATACCATTATTGCATCTGGCATAAAATTATTAAGACCGGATAAAAGTCTGTATCAGAGTGGTTGGTTTTTCAGTACAACGGAATGTTTTTCCAGACCTTCTAAAACATATTCCACATCCGCCACTTATTCTTTCAGTAATGTCCGTTTCATCAGTCAGACAGACACAGAAATGACTGCAACCTTAAAACTCTACGATCCTGCTACCACAACCTCGGCGATCAAGAGCAATACCGCCACGGCTCTCGCTTCTTACACTTATACATGGATCGTTCAGCCTAAAATTGAGCCTTATTCTGTAACTCTCAAAGCAAAGGATACGGATGGAAATCTGGTAACGGATCCAGTTTATACGGTAACAGATAACTACGGCAATGTTATTACTTCATCTGATGCTGCTGTTTACCAGCTGTATGCGGATCGTACCTATACCATTACTGCTTCTGCTGAAAACTATACGGCTGAAGATGGCTCCGAGCAGGCCATAATAAAAGATTTTGTCCCATCTCAGGATGATTGTATAACTTTTACTTTAAAGAATAAATCTGTTGCTCTGGAAGATGGTACCTACACCATAGATACCATTTCTGACAGCACAATGTTCGCTTTTTATAATACAAAAATCATCGTAAAAGACAAAAAAGCTTACCTGGTAGTTACCCTCAAAGGAACCGGATTTGACAGACTTTACATGGGTGACTGTTCAGAATCTTCTGTAAAGCCAGCAGAAGAAGATACGATTTGCTATGCCCCTGAACAATTTGATGGCTCTGAGCATTACACTTTCTGGCCGGTTCCAATTGTTTCCCTGAATGATCCACTGAGTATTTCCGGACATTCAGCAAGAAAGGATACCTGGTATCATCACACAATTACTTTTGATCAGAATACTCTCAAGAAAATCAGCGATGATTGTCTGGTTCCTTCCGAAAAAATGGAAGCTCAGAAGCTGATGCAGCAATATTACATTGATGGTAACGTAATTGCAAAGAATAAAGAAGTCTGCCAGAAGTCCAAACAAACTTATCAAATTCCCTATTATGAGGCAGATGGAAGTACCCCTCTTACAGAATTTACATTAAAACGCCCGGACACTGCGCGCTTCAAGAGTGGTTGGAAATTTGAAACAACTGAAGCAGCAAACTGTTTCACTGATAAAACCCAGCAAGGATTTTCAACTCCTTCTGTCGGTCAGAATTATACTCTGAAGGAGCAAAGACCCACATCTGCAGCTACAATAAATGCGACGCTTTCCTTCTATTCCCCAACAGAAACAGATGCCGCAATTGATGCCGGAACTGCTGTGGTTCTTGCATCCACGGAAGTTACTTTTGTTATTGCACCAAAAGCAACTACATATCAGATAAAGTTCCAGGCTGTAAATAGCTTTACACAGGATATTCTTCCAGATGCCCGGATTACAATAGTGGATCAGAATGGTAATACGTTAACCCCTGGCGCAAATGGTACATATACTTTGAATGACGCTACCTCATACACCGTAACAGCTTCTCAGAATGGCTATGTAGGCGCCGGAGGCAAGGAAGAGGCCTACCTGGTTTTTGTACCTTCCAAAGATGAAACGGTTTCTCTCCCTCTTACCAGAGCTGAAGACGGGAAATGTTTTATCAAATTTGCCTACGTTGATGAAAACAACAATTCACTGGATTTGACAAATGTGTCTGTCACTGTATATGATGCAGACGATCATACCAAAACAGTAGATCCAGAGCCTGACGGCAGTTATTTAATCTGGAAAGACCGCACTTACCACTATTCCATCAATGCCTATGGATATTACAAGATAACCTATCAGGAATTAACCGTATCTACGGACCAGATTATTACTGTTTCTTTAAAAGAGCGCATTAAAACCTATACAATGACTTTAATAGCTTTTGGTTATGATACGGGAAAAGATCTTTCTGATGCAACCCAAAAAGTCATTGGAGAAAAGAATGGAATTAAAACACAAATAGACGCAAATTCAGATGGAACCTACACACTTGACTGGGAAACTATGTATACAGTGTATCTTTCCTGTGACAACTATTCCGACCGGGAATATTCTATGGGCGCATTTACGGAAAATGAAAAACAGAGCTTTACGCTTCGACTAGCCCTTAGCCCCAGTCAGAAGCATCAGCTGGAAACTACGATTGCATCTGCCAATGATTTTCTTGCAACAATTATAGAAAGTTCTGATCCGCTTGACTGGCCAACTGGAACAAAAGACAAACTTCAATCTGCTATTGCAGAAGCAAATGCAGTCCTAAACAATGATGCTTCTACCGATTCAGATTATAGTAATACAAGAACATCTCTTGAAAAAACGATACGTGAAATAAAAAAATCTCGAAATCCTGCACAGGAGACTATAACCATCCGATATCAGATTGACCGTGATGGTCCAACTTTCCAGAAAACTTTAAACGTTAGCGGAAATCAAGCCTTAAAAGCAGGGTACACGAAAGGAAACCTTGACAACTATGCAAAAGTAAATGTAACAGATGCTCTGGCTGCTTTACATCAGGATCTTTATGGCACTGAATTCGTTGCCAGACCTTATGATTATCTCGATACTATGTATGGCATGGAAGGACTTATCACCAAGGTATTTCAAAATACCGGAAGCCATTATACCTACCGTATTAATCACAAAAATGTAGATTTTATGTATACGGGTACCACACTTTTATCAAACAACGATATTCTTTCCATTTATCCAAGTGCCAGCAGCACAACATCACAAACAGAAGAATATCTTTATTTTACTCAGACAGCCCTTACCACTGTAGTAAATACTCCGTTTGCTCTTACTCTTATGGGCTTAAATAAGGAAGCAGCGAAAAATGTAGAGGCCTATGTGGAAGAAGGATATACTGTAACCTTAAAAAATGCACAAACCAATGACACACTTACTGCTACATCTGATAAGAACGGTATTCTTACTTTTATTCCTTCCGTTGCCGGTATTTACAAAGTAGAAGCCGTCTCTAAAGACGGTATAACAGCAGTTGCAGCTCCATATGCAGAAATCACCGTAAATATTCCGGAACCAACCGCTGTTCCGGTTCCAACCGTTACTCCGGAACCAACCGCTACTCCGGTTCCAACCGTCACTCCGGTTCCAACCACTCCGGTTCCGACCGTTACTCCAGTTCCAACGACAGTGACAAAGCCTGTAGACAAACAGATTCTAATGCTTCAGTTAAAAAGCCGGAAAAATTCTATGGTTTTGAAATGGAACAAAATAAAAGGGGCTGACACATATAAGATTTACGGCGCAAAATGTGGAAACAGCTACAAACTGTTAAAAACGGTTTCATCCAAAAACCTCACCTGGACGAATCGTAAACTAAAGAAAGGAACTCACTATAAATATTATATTGTTGCCATTTCCAATGGACAAAAACTGGCAACTTCTCCACATACTCATGCAGTAACAAAGGGCAGCAGTTATGGCTATGCACAAAAGATCACTGTCAATAAAAAAACTCTGAAACTCCGTACCGGAAAAACAAAACGGATTAAAGCATCCGTAACCAATTCAAGCACTTACGTACAGAAACATGTTGCAACTGTTCGTTATCTATCATCAGACCCTTCTATTGCAACGGTTTCCAAAACTGGTGTCGTCAGGGCTAAAAAGAAAGGTAACTGTACCATTTACTGCTACACATCCAATGGGCTTTTCAAAAAAGTAAAGGTTACAGTTACAAAATAAAATAATACTTTTTACAGAAAAAGCGCTGCGCTCTGTATGGTTCTCTCCATGCAGACGCAGCGCATTGCTATACATTGGGAATAATCCTATCATCGGTCTTGACAGATGGCAGGTTTTCGCATAAAATAAACAGCGAGCAGGGGCTGATCCGATGCAGTTCCTTATATATGAAGTATGACGATGAAGAGAATAGTACATGAGGAGTAATCCCAGAGAGGGCTTTTGAGCAGAGAAGGATACAGTTTCTGCAAAGGTGTGAGAAGCCTGTGCACAAGTCATGGAACCGGCCTTGGAGTCACTGTGCAACTGAAGCGCAGCGCATTTCCAGCGATAAAGGGAAGATGAGAGAGCATCTTTATATGTGAGATGCTAATCAGGGTGGTACCGCCGAGCTTTTCGGTCCCTATGATATGGGATTGGAAGGTTCTTTTTTTATTTAAAAAGGAGAATGCAAAATGGCAAAAGAAAAGAAATTAGTAGAAGCCATCACATCTATGGAGGAAGATTTCGCCCAGTGGTATACAGATGTGGTGAAAAAAGCAGAGCTTTGCGGCTATACAAGTGTAAAAGGCTGCATGGCCATCAAACCGGCAGGATATGCGATCTGGGAGAATATCCAGAAAGAGCTTGACCGCAGATTCAAAGAGACAGGCGTAGAGAATGTATACATGCCAATGTTTATCCCGGAGTCTCTTCTTGACAAAGAAAAAGACCATGTAGAAGGTTTTGCACCTGAGGTTGCATGGGTAACACACGGTGGTCTGGATCCGCTGCAGGAGCGTCTTTGCGTGCGCCCTACTTCTGAGACCCTGTTCTGTGATTTCTACCAGAAAGAGATCCAGTCCCACAGAGATCTGCCAAAGGTATATAACCAGTGGTGTTCTGTAGTGCGCTGGGAAAAGACAACCCGTCCTTTCCTTCGTTCCCGTGAGTTTTTATGGCAGGAAGGCCATACAGCACACGCTACTGCAGAAGAAGCAGAAGCAAGAACCATCCAGATGCTGAACCTGTATGCAGACTTCTGCGAAGAGGTTTTGGCTATTCCAGTTATCAAAGGCCGCAAAACAGATAAAGAGAAATTTGCAGGAGCTGAAGCTACTTATACCATCGAGTCACTGATGCATGATGGAAAAGCCCTTCAGTCTGGCACAAGCCATAACTTTGGTGATGGCTTTGCACGAGCATTCGGCATTCAGTATACAGATAAAAACAATCAGCTTCAGTATGTACATCAGACATCCTGGGGAATGACAACACGTATGATCGGTGCACTTATCATGGTTCACGGAGATAACAGCGGACTTGTACTTCCGCCAAGGATCGCACCGGTTCAGGCTGTGATCATCCCAATCCAGCAGAGAAAAGAAGGAGTCCTTGAAAAAGCAGATGAGCTTCTGGCTGCATTAAAGGCTGCCGGCATCCGTGCAAAAGCAGATGTGACAGATAAGAGTCCTGGATTCAAATTTGCAGAGCAGGAAATGAGAGGAATCCCGGTACGTATTGAGTGTGGACCAAAGGATATTGAAAACGGACAGGCTGTAGTCTGCCGCAGAGATACAAGAGAGAAATACACAGTTAGATTTGAGGAGCTTACACAGAAAGTTAATGAGATCCTTGAAACTATGCAGAAGGATATGCTGGAGCGTGCTAGAGCACACAGAGATGCACACACATACACAGCAACCACTTATGATGAGTTCAAAGATACCATCGTGAATAAACCAGGCTTTGTAAAAGCTATGTGGTGTGGCTGCCGTGAATGTGAGGATAAGATCAAAGAAGATGTTCAGGCAACTTCAAGATGCATCCCATTTGAGCAGGAGCATCTTTCCGATACCTGTGTATGCTGCGGTAAACCGGCGAAGAAAATGGTATATTGGGGCAGAGCTTATTAATTCGTGCTTCAGGGCACATTATCAGGCATGCTTGTTACAGAGAAAGGGTTGTCAGGATTATCCTGATCAACCCTTTTTGCGTATTCAAGAAGGGCAGGATATTCTGAGCATTGTATACTGTCATTTGGATCGTATTGCACGTCTGTAGGGAAAATAGCAACATATTTTTTGTCAGAACTTAGCCCTGCGATCTGATAAGAAGGCAGTTCTGAATAGCTGTTGTCACCCCAGTCATAGGCTCGGATCGTCATAATGTGACCACCGTAGCCGCTTTCTGCTGCCTGGGGATAGTAAAAACGAATAGCGGAATCATCAATTACTTCCCATGCCCACTCCCCATTCAGATAGGCTTCAGTATTAAAATAAAGACAGAAATAGTCAGTGCCCATAAAAGCACCCCCTGCGCTGGCATTAGCATATAGTCCATCGGCGATATTGAAGCTGCCTGTCTCCATGGTAGAAGGCTCTACCTGGGTGTTACCAGAATTGCCTGTATTTTGGCCTGTCAGTGCATCAAGTTCCAGGATATTCTGCTGATAATCGGCCATATTTAAGATGAAAAGCTTCCCAGTGGCATAGGAATAATACATCTGATTATTTTTGATCACACGGCTCTCCTTATCAGGAAGGGAAGTGCTGTGGATCTCTGTTTCCAGGCCTGTGGAAAATTCGTATTTATAGGTACTGAAATCATCGTCAGTAAAAAGCAGATAATCATTCATAGGAACAATATCGTCATATTCATTAACTGAATGGGAAACAGGCAGCTGTTCAAGAGTCTGTGTGTCCAGATCATAAACAAAGATCTGATCGGTTGTAATATACATCCTGGAGCCCAAAAGCGTCATTTTTCCATCGGAAAAAGAATCTCCCAATGTTTGAGTCAAAGTACCGTCCAGGCTAGAAAAGCAAAAACGTCCCTGGCTGGTAAGATAATAAATCCCGTCTGTAGTCAGTTCATAATCTTCCACATTTTCTACAACAAGATCTTCTTCACCCCCATCCTTTGAAACCCGATAAACAGATGAACCATAAGGATAATAAATAAAGCCATCATAGATCTGGAAGCCATCATCTGCACCATCATCGCAGATCAGCTGTGAAACCTGGGTACCCTGATCCTTCTGGGCAATATCCACCCGGTTCAGTTGGGAAGTGGTTCCAAGATATAAATACTGGCCATCCTGGGCAACGGTATAGATGTTCTGATCCAGGGACAGTTCCTGTATAAGGTTGTATACATCGCCTTTTTCATCAAGAAGTCCTGTGATCAGGTGATTTTCATAGGGGATCATGATCACATCGTCCTGGATAAAAATATTCTGACCATAAATGATCCCCTGTGTATGAGACGATGCTTCTGTCTGTGCCATACACAGATTACAGGAAAACAGTGTGCCAAAACATAGAAGTATTGGAAATAAAGCTGATTTTTTCATGGATTCCCTCCTTTTTTTGTGTAAATTGTATCATGCTTTATTGGATAAAAAAAGACTTAGGATCAATATAAATAATCGGCTTGTAAAGGGAGATTGGAGAGAGGGCATTTTTGAAGCGTAAAAGCCTGGAATATGTCAAAAGCCCTTCTTCTTCCGTGGAACAGTATACGGAGAGATGACCTGTCCGGGAAATTGAAACCGGGAAATCAAATTGGACAGAAATCAAATTGAATGTTGTTACAAATGCGGACTTCGAGTATAATAATAGACAGCCGGAGAATGATTTCAAATATACTGTAGAAAGGGAATAAGGTAATTGAATACAGAGATTAGAAATTCAATTCTTACGACAGATAAAGACGCACAGTATGATGAAAGTGCGAAAAGATTACTTGGCCAGAAAGGTATTCTGGCACATATACTGGTGAAAACCGTGGAGGAATTTGGAGGAATGGATCCTATGGACGTAATTCCATATATAGAGGGAGATCCATTTATTAATACGGTTCCTGTGGATCCGGGACTTACCAATACAGAATCGGAGAGAAACGGAACACGGGTTACAGGGCTTAATTCTGAAAACCAGGAGTTACATGAGGGCTTGATTCGGTTTGACATTGTTTTTTATGTGAGGATGAAGGATGGGCTGTCACAGATGATCATTAATGTAGAAGCCCAAAAGGATGAACCGGATGGATATGATATTTTGAATCGGGCGATCTTTTATGTAAGCCGTATGATTTCCTCACAAAAGGAAAGGGATTTTGTAAATTCAAATTACAATGATATCAAGCGGGTTTATTCTATCTGGATCTGCATGAATATGTCGGAAAACAGTTTGGAACACATTCATCTGGTAAAAGAAAGTATCATAAATTCGCATGAATGGAAAGGGGAAATGGATCTGGTTAATATCGTAATGATCGGACTTTCAGAAGAACTTCCACAACGTGAAGAAAAATATGAATTACATAGATTACTGGGGACACTGTTGTCTCAAGATTTATCGGTAAGCGAAAAAATAGACATTATTGGAAATGAATATGCGATTCCAGTAGAAAAGAAATTCAGGGAGGATATAAGCATTATGTGTAATTTGAGCCAGAAAATCAAGGAGACAGGAATTGAAATTGGAATTAAGACAGGCACTGAAATGGGCAAACGGGAAATGATCATAAAGATGCACAACAAAGGTTATACGGCTGCTCAGATTGCAGACATAGCAGAGATGGAGGAAAAACAGATCAAAGATATTATAGAAAATGCAGAGATGCTTGTATAGAAGTACAGAGGATGCCATGAAGAAGCGGAGGAAAAAACAGAAAATCGTGAAAAAACAACATACATTACAAAGGTTTCAGACAGGCAGGCTGTTATTTGGCCTGCTTCTGTGCTGTTTGCTGGCAGCAGGCTGTGGCGGCAGCGACCAGGTCAAGGAAAGCCATACCTGTACCATTTCCATAGATTGCTCTTCCATCCTTGACAACCGGGATGATCTGAAGGCTGAAAAGGCGGAATTTGTGCCTTCCGATGGCTGGATCCTGGAACCTGAAGAAGTATCCTTTAAATCCGGTGATACAGCTTTTGATGTGCTGAAAAATGCATGTAATCAGGCCGGGATCCAGATGTCTTCCAGATATACCCCATTGTACGGAAGCTATTATATTGAAGGGATCAACCAGCTTTATGAATTTGACTGCGGTGCCAATTCAGGATGGATGTTCAGTGTGAACGGATGGTTTCCTAATTACGGATGCTCCGAGTATACAGTGGAGGATGGAGATAAGATCGAGTGGAAATATACCTGCGATCTGGGCTCAGATGTAGGCAACAGTTATCAGGAATAATTATAGATGATCAGGAGATAAAGACATGACTATAGGAAAAAAGGATTTATTATTATATGCGGTGACAGATCAGACCTGGACAGGGAAGCTGTCTTTGTATGAACAGGTGCAGCAGGCCATTGAAGGGGGCATCACCTGTCTTCAGTTAAGAGAGAAGAATATGTCTGAGGATAAGTTCCTTCAGGAAGCAAAAGAGATTGGTGCATTATGTAAGGAGAAGCAGATTCCTTTTATTGTGAATGATGATGTGGAGGTGGCTGTAAAAACAGGTGCAGACGGAGTTCATATCGGCCAGTCCGATATGGATGGAGCAAAGGCCAGAGCACTTCTTGGACCGGACAAGATCCTTGGAATCTCGGCCCGGACTGTAGAACAGGCTCAGAAAGCACAGGCAGATGGAGCGGATTACCTGGGGGTTGGAGCTGTATTTCATACTTCTACCAAGAAGGATGCCCATGCAGTGGACTTTCAAACCCTGAAGCAGATCTGTCAGTCTGTTTCCATTCCGGTGGTAGCGATCGGTGGAATCAGCAAAGAGAATCTTCTGCAGCTAAAGGGAAGCGGTGTATGCGGAGTGGCGCTGGTGTCTGCCGTATTTGCTGCCGAAGATATCAGAAAGGAATGCAGGGAACTGCACAGGCTTTCCAGTGAGATGGTAGAAGGATGATCCGGGGAGCGATTTTTGATATGGACGGTACCTTGCTGGATTCTATGGGGTACTGGAGGCACCTTGCAGAACAATATCTTGCAGAAAAGGGTATCCAGGCCGAAGAGGGGCTGAATGATACCCTTCTTCGCATGACTGTGCACCAGGGAGCCATTTACATAAAAGAAACCTATCAGATCCAGGAGAGCCCGGAGGCGATCATGGAGGGGATAGGAAAGCTGATGTCTGAGAATTACAGTTTACGGGTTCAGCCGAAAAAAGGAGTGGTTCCGTTTTTGAAAATGCTGCATCACAATCATATACAGATGTGTGTGGCGACGGCTACAGATGAGTATCTTGCAAAAGAAGCCTTGAAGCGAACCGGGATCTGGAAATATTTTAAAGGGATCTATACCTGTGCCGGTGTAGGTTATGATAAATCTACACCTCATATTTATGAAGCTGCACTTACATATCTTGACCTTGCTAAGGAAGAGGTACTGGTGTTTGAAGATGCCATTCATGCAGCCAGGACAGCCAGGGATGCAGGCTTTAAGGTAGTGGGAGTGTATGATGCCTGGGAGCCGGAAACAGTTAAGCTTCAGGCAATGGTTTACCGATATACAAAGGATTTTTCTGAAATGGAGGCATTAATACAATGAAAAAAGTACTGACCATTGCAGGCTCTGACTGCAGCGGCGGGGCAGGGATCCAGGCTGACCTGAAAACCATTACTGCCCATAAATTATATGGGATGAGTGCGATCACAGCACTGACAGCTCAGAATACAACCGGAGTAAAAAGCATTATGGAGGCAGAGCCGGAGTTTGTGGCAGATCAGCTGGATGCAGTTTTTACAGATATTTATCCAGATAGCGTGAAGATCGGTATGGTATTAAGCAGCCGGATCATCCGTGTGATCGCTGACAAGCTTTTGGAATATGGTGCAAAGAATATTGTAGTGGATCCGGTGATGGTTTCCACCAGCGGACACCGTCTGATGTGTGAGGAAGCCATGGATGCGGTGACGGATATACTTCTTCCTATGGGAGATGTGATCACACCCAATATTCCTGAGACCCAGGTGCTCTGCGGATTTGAGATACATACAGAAGAAGATATGATCAAAGCTGCCGGAAAACTGGCAGAAAAATATAAAGGCGCTATCCTGATTAAAGGAGGTCATCTGGTAAACGATGCTACAGATCTGTTGTACCAGGATGGAAAGCTTCAATGGTTCCGTGGAAAGAGAGTGGCAAATCCTAATACTCATGGTACAGGCTGTACCCTTTCTTCAGCTATTGCCTGCAATCTGGCTCTTGGGTTTTCAGTGGAAGACAGTGTGGCAAATGCGAAAGCCTATCTTACAGGTGCGTTAGAGGCTATGCTGGATCTGGGAGCAGGCAGCGGACCTTTAAACCATGTATATGCCCTGTAAATATAAAATGATACCATGGGTAAAAGAGACCTTAGCCTCTGGCATCATAATATGAAGGAGGACTGGAAAGAAAAATGGAGAAACATATGTTTATAGAGATTCCTCCAAAAGTTGACAGAATATTAAAAACGTTGGAAAAGGCAGGGTTTGAGGCATATGCAGTAGGTGGCTGTGTCAGGGATCGGGTTCTTTCGGACACCCCGGATGACTGGGACATTACCACTTCTGCCAAGCCGGGGCAGGTAAAAAGCCTTTTTCACAGAACCATAGATACAGGCCTGCAGCATGGTACAGTTACGGTACTTCTTGACAAAGAAGGGTTTGAAGTGACCACTTATCGTGTAGACGGAGTATACGAGGACGGCAGGCACCCTAAGGATGTAACCTTTACGGCAAGCCTGGAAGAAGATCTGAAGCGAAGAGATTTTACGATTAATGCAATGGCATACAATCCGAAGCAAGGGCTGGTGGATCCTTTTGGAGGCCTTGGTGATTTGGAAAAAAAGGTGATCCGGTGTGTAGGAGATCCTAAGGAGCGCTTTACAGAGGATGCTCTCAGGATTCTGCGGGCAGTGCGTTTTTCTGCAAAACTGGGATTTTCCATTGACCCTGCAACGGAAAATGCCCTTTCTTTGCTTGCCCCCAATCTGGAAAAGGTAAGTGCAGAGCGGATCCAGGTGGAACTTGTAAAGCTGCTGATATCTGATCATCCGGACTATCTTCGTACAGCCTGGCGGGCAGGGGTTACAAAGATATTTCTTCCTGAATTTGATACATGTATGGAAACTCAGCAGAATACACCTTATCATATGTATTCCGTTGGGGAGCACATCCTGCACAGCTTGGTAAATATCCGGCCTGACCGTGTGCTGCGGCTCACTATGTTGCTTCATGATATTGGAAAGCCTGTATGTCGGACAACTGATGAGAATGGCAGAGATCATTTTAAGGGACACGGTCCTGTGGGGGAGAAGCTGGCTGGTGAGATCTTGCGGAGGCTGAAATTTGACAATGATACCATCCGGAAGGTATGCCGTCTGATCCGGTGGCATGATCTGCGGCCGAAGGCTGAAGAAACCCAGGTGCGACGTGCAGTGAACAGTATTGGTGAGGATTTGTTTCCTTTATATTTGGAGGTGCAGCGGGCGGATATGCTGGCACAAAGTCTGTACAGGCGAGAGCAGAAGGAAGAAAGACTGGATGCTGTGGAGCAGATCTATCACAGGATCTGTGAACGGGGTGACTGCGTTTCCCTGAAGGGTCTGGTCATCAGCGGCAGGGATCTGATCCAGGCAGGATTAAAAGCAGGACCATCCATAGGAAGGATCCTGGAGAGTCTTTTAGACCAGGTGCTGGAAGATCCCGGGAAAAATAACAGGGAGTATCTTCTTGCCCAGGCAGAACAGTTGGCTGTTCAGAACAGTGAAGCTTAATAGGAATTACAAAGGACATAAATAATATATTCCCCTCATAAGTATAGAAAGTATCGTGGGAAAGCAAGTATGATGAGGGGGATAACAGATTGTATGATTATGGAATCGGCACTTTGGAAAAGTATGGTCTTACAGCTGAAGGAACCAGCAGGACCCGTGGAGCTGTTCTTTGCAGAACACAGAAGGGGCTATTTCTTCTAAGGGAATACTGGGGATCGGAAAAAAAACTGGCCATGCAGCAACGGCTTTTAAAAAAGCTGTCAGAGGCAGGATACAGTGTGGATCTTTACCTGGAAAACCAGGAAGGGCAGCTGATAACAAAGAATAAAGACGACATTCCATTTACCTTACAATACTGGTATGAGGGCAGAGAATGTGATACAAAGTCCAAAGCAGATATTTTGGAGAGTGTACGTATCCTGGCAGTATTACATACTCATATGTGTCTTCCGGCAGAGGGGATTTATCAGGAAAAATCTCTTAAGGATGAGTATTTACGTCATAACCAGGAGCTGCGTAAAATCCGGAAGTTTATTCGGAAGAATGGGGCAGGCAGTGCTTTTGAAAAGGAATATCTGGCTAATGTCCAGTGGTTTCTGGAAAGAGCAGAGGTAGCGCTTGGAAAGCTGCAGGACTCCGATTACGAAGCACTCCGGCAGCAGACAAAGGAAGCAGGCTGGATCTGTCATGGGGAATATAATCAGCATAATGTGTTAATACTGAAAAAGGAAACAGCAGTGACCAATTTTGGTCATTTCAGGTTTGATGTCCAGGTGGCAGATTTGTACCGTTTTATGAGGAAAATATTGGAAAAATATAACTGGGATCCACAGCTTGGCAAGGACATGCTGAAAGAATACGATGCTGTACGGCGGATTTCGCCTGCAGAAAGGGAGAATCTGAAGATCCGTTTTCTTTATCCGGAGAAGTACTGGAAGCTGGCAAATTACTATTTCTCCCACAATAAAGCATGGATTTCGGAGAAAAATGTGGAAAAACAACGGAAGATCATTGAGCAGAAAGAGATTTGGGCAGACTTCACCAAAAAGGCTTTTTAGGAAGCATTAAAAACAGCCCGCTAAAAGGCGAAAATTCTTGACAATGCCCAGTAAAAGGTATATATATAGAGGATAGAGCGCTGTCGCCATCGGCAGTTGCCACGAACTAGAAAGAGATCATTTAGAGGAGGAAACACCATGAATAAAACAGAATTAGTAGCAGCTATGGCGAAAGAGACAAATTTATCAAAGAAAGACGTTGAGGCTGTTCTGAAATCTTTTGTTGACGTTGTATCTGGCGAGCTGAAAAAAGGAGAGAAAGTTCAGTTAGTGGGCTTTGGTACTTTTGAAGTAAGCGAGAGAGCTGCTAGAGAGGGAAGAAATCCTCAGACTGGTGAGACAATGAAGATCGAGGCTTCCAAGGCTCCTAAGTTTAAAGCCGGAAAAGCCCTGAAGGATATGATCAACGAGTAAAGAATATGCGTCTTGATAAATTTTTGAAGGTTTCCCGTTTGATCAAGCGTCGCACTGTGGCTAATGAAGCCTGTGATGCAGGGCGTGTAATGGTGAATGACAAGCCTGCCAAAGCATCCGCACAGGTGAAAGCGGGAGATATTATAGAGATCCAGTTCGGCAGTCGTAATGTGAAGGTAGAAGTGCTGGACGTAAAAGAAACCGTTAAAAAAGAAGATGTGGAGAATCTGTACAGATACCTTTAACAGACATTTATATCGCACCCGACCGGGAAGAACCGGCCGGGTCTATTTTTTTCTGAAAAAGCATACACTGACATAAAGGATACTTTCAGGAGGGCATTTTTGGAAGGAAAAAACGAAAACATGCCTCACAAACTGACCTTTGAAAACAGAACCTCCGGAACTATAACAGGAGTCAGGGATGTGACGTCTTTTGACGAAAAGGAGATCATTCTTCTTACAACCCAGGGAAAGCTGAAATTAAAAGGGGAACAGATGCATGTGAAAAGGCTGGATCTGAAACAGGGAGAAGTGGAAGTGGAAGGAAAGCTGGAGGAAGCGGTATACCAGTCAGGAAACAGTCTGAAAAAAGAAGAACCGTTATTAAAAAGGATGTTTCGCTGATCTGTGGAAAGCTATATCCATTATGAATTCCTCCTTCTGATCCAGTCAGTGTATACCGGGGCTGCCCTTCTTTTGTGCTACAGCTGTCTATTGATCCTTCGCAGACTGCTTCCTCATTCCAGGCTGGGGGTAATGGCAGAAGACCTGATCTACTGGCTTTTTGCAGGATGCTTCCTGTCTGTCAGGCTGTATGATAAAAACCAGGGAATACTTAGGCTTTTTCTGGCTGCAGGGCTTCTTTTGGGGGCTTTTGCTGCAAAAAAGCTGATAGAACCTGTTTTTATAAGCCTTACTGTAAAGATTTTGGAATATCCGTTGAAAATTGTAAAAATCCTGATAAAGAGGTTGCTATTTTGGGCCGAAAGATGTAAAATTTCAGTATGCGAGTTTGCAAGCAGGTGGGGAAAGTGCCCCTTTCGGAAGGGCTTTCACACCCATGCGAAGAAAAACGCAAAAAGGAGTTGGCAGTTTGGCAGGGTCAGGCAAAAAGAAACGAAAAAAGAAAACAGGATATAACCGTCTCGGAATGCTGACCATTGCAGTGACTGTTCTGATGCTTTTGGGGATTCTCATGATGCAGAGCCGGGATATCAGCGATAAGATTGCTGTCTATGATGCAAGGGCTGCAGCACTTGAGCAGGATCTGGAAGAGCAGAAGAGCCGTACTGAGGAGATCGATAAGTACAAGGCATATATGAAGACTGACGAGTATGCCGAGCAGGTTGCCAGAGAGCGGCTTGGTCTGGTAAAGGACAATGAGATCATTTTTGAGGAAGAAAAATAGTATTTCAGCAAGATAACAGTATTTTATCGGGAACATTTTAAAGAGAGACCATAACTGTGAAGTTACATAATAGTTATGAAAGATCGCAAAAAGATCGCAAAAAAGATCGCAAAAGAGGAAATCCTGACGAAAACTTTTTACAGGCATATGCCTGTGTTTGACAGATATTTCCCTGTTCATCCCTTATAATATCAGACTGTGAACAGTGCGGATGACCCGCACAGGCAGGAGCGTTGTTGTAAGGGGAGGGGAGAATATGCAGGAATGGATGATTGCCATGCTCGCACTCAGCATTATGCTGATTGTCCGGGACATGGCAAAAACTATCTTGTCAGGGAAAGGGAGGCGTATGGAGGAAGCATTTCCCCTGTACGAAAGCCATCCTCAGAAAGAAAAAGTAGAGAAATATGCAGAATCCTTTCAGAAGCTGGCAGACACCTTTTACGGGATGCCATACAGGAAGGATTATTTAAGCTCTGGGCAGGTAGAGCAGATTCTGAAGGACACAGGAGAGAATGTGTGTACCAGATGTTATCAGCAGGAGCTTTGCTGGAGGGAGAACCAGCAGCAGATGTGTACCTGGGCCGGGGAACTGATCCGTGCTGTGGAAGAAGGAGATCCTCAGAAGCTTCAGTCTGCAAAGACTCAGTGGATGAGTGTGTGCGGACGTTTTACCCAGTATTATGACCGGCTTTTGGAGAATTTTCAGCGAGAGAAGCAGCGCCTGATCTGGGACAACCAGATGATCGAAGGGCGGCTGGCAGTTGCACAGCAGCTTGCTGAGATTTCAAGGCTTATGGAGATGGTAGCCAGAGATTTATATGATATCAGCCAGCCGGATCCTGATTTTCTTGAGAGTCTGACACGCAGCCTTAAGAAAAGACACATTGTTCTGAAAACAGCCTGGGTAATGGACAAAGCAGAAGGCAGAAGGCAGATCTTTCTCACTATGCGTGCAAGGAGCGGACAATGCATCTCCGTATCAGAGGTTTCCCAGATCCTCTCCGGAGAGTATGGCACGCCTATGACAGCAGCAGGTGATGGAAGGCGGGTGTTGAACGGAGAATTTCATACAGTCCGCTTTACGGAGGATGTAAGCTATCAGATGCTTTATGGGGTGGCACGGCTGACCAAGGAACAGGAAAAGGTTTCCGGGGATAATTATGCATGCCGGCAGGAGGAAGAGGGCAGATTTGTGATGTGTCTTTCTGATGGCATGGGCTCCGGGGCAGAGGCCTGCAGGGAAAGCGAGATCGTAGTGGAACTATTGGAACAGTTCCTGGAATCCGGCTTTTCCCAGGAGACAGCAGCCAGGATGGTGAATACAGCTCTTGTTCTGAAGGGGCAGGAAGGTATGTTTTCTACAGTGGATATTTGTGCGGTGGATCTTTATACAGGGATCTGTGATTTCCTGAAAGCAGGAGCAGCAGCTACCTTTATCAAACGTGATCACTGGGTAGAGGCTATTTCTTCTGAGAGTCTGGCAGCAGGTCTGATGCAGCAGCCGGATTTTGAAACATCTTCACGAAAGCTATATCATGGGGATTATGTGATCATGATGACAGACGGGGTTCTGGATGCGCTTCCTGTGGAGCGGGAAGAGGAGACTATGAAGGAGATTATCATGGATGTGCATGAGGAGGCACCTAAGGATATCAGCAGAGGAATCCTAGAGCGTGTGTTGGGATACAGTGATTATTGTGCAAAAGATGATATGACAGTCCTGGTAGCAGGAATGTGGAGAAAATAAATTATGTACTACAGAAAAGTAAAGGCTTACATAGAAGAATTTGAGATGATCCGTGAAGGGGATCAGGTGATCGCAGGAGTTTCCGGAGGAGGGGATTCCATGGCTATGTTGTCCTGTTTGAGGCAGTACCGGGAAGAGATGGACTTTTCCCTGAAAGTGGTACACGTGCATCACGGGATCCGGGGAGAGGAGGCAGACAGGGATGCTGCTCTTGTAAAGCAGGTGTGCAGTGACTGGCAGATTCCCTGCCAGATCCTCCGCTATGATGTACCGGATCTTGCGAAAGGATGGAAAGTGGGTACGGAAGAGGCCGGACGAAGGGTGCGACAGGAGGCTTTTACACTGGCTTCAAAGGGATGTACCGCCAGAGTCAGGATCGCACTGGCACACAATCAGGACGATCTTGCAGAGACTGTTGTTCACAATCTGTGCAGAGGTACAGGGATCAGGGGACTATCGGCCATGCGTCCGGTATCGGATCCGATCATCCGACCTGTACTGTGTCTTAAGAAGCAGCAGATCCTGGAATATCTTAAGGGGGCTGGGATTCTTTATGGGCAGGACAGTACCAACTTGTCTGAAGAATATACAAGGAACCGGATCCGTCACAGGATCCTTCCTCTTTTACAGGAGCAGATCAATCCGAAGGCTTCTGCCCATATGGCAGAAACAGCACAGCTTCTGGCTGCAGCAGGAGATTATCTGTTTGCACAGGGAGAATGTTTGCTGAAACAGTATGCCAGCTTCAAAGAAGGGGCATATTATCTGCAGGAAGACTTTTTTCGACAGGAAAGTGCATTGGTTCCCTATGGGCTTTTAACTGCTTTTTACCAGGTGAGCGGCAGACAACAGGATTTTACATCTTTACATGTGAAGGATATACAGAAGCTGGTCAGCAGACAGGTAGGCCGTCAGGTACAGCTTCCCTATGGCATGCGGGCAGTACGTACTTATCAGGGGATTTCTCTTTTACCTGGCTCACAGCATGAGGATGGGAAACAGACGGAAGAACAGCTGGAAGAATATAGGAAGGGTTGGGGTATCCCCATACCCGGCAGTGTAAAGTGTCCGCTGGGAGTGGTTTCTGCCAGAGTTTTTTCTTATGAAGGTCAGAAGATTGAAGAAAATAAGTATACGAAATGGCTGGATTATGATACAATATATAGTAGTCTGTCTGTGCGCACCAGGAGTCCGGGGGATTACCTGGTGATCGATCAGAAAGGAAACAGGAAAAAACTGAACCGCTGTTTTATTGACGATAAGATACCCAGGGAGAAACGGGAACAGCTTCCCCTGATCGCAGCCGGTGAGGAAATCCTGTGGATCATAGGCGGAAGGATCAGTGAAAAACATAAGATTACCCAGACTACTGTCAGGGTAATAGAATTACAATACCAAGGAGGAACCATCCATGAGTGAGAAGATCAGAGTATTAATTAATGAAGAAAAGGTTGATGCACGTATCCGTGAGATTGCAGCCAAGATCAGCAAGGAGTATGAAGGCAGGGAGATCCATATGATCTGCGTGCTGAAAGGCGGAGTATTCTTTATGTGTGAGCTGGCAAAGCGGATCACTGTGCCTGTAACTCTTGATTTTATGTCTGTATCCAGCTATGGGGATGACACCAAATCCAGTGGTGTGGTAAAGATCGTCAAGGATCTGGATCAGCCCCTGGAAGGCAAGGACGTACTGGTTGTAGAGGATATTATCGATTCAGGCAGGACTTTAAGCTATTTGATGAAGGTGTTAAGAGCAAGAAAGCCTAACAGTATCCATTTGTGTACACTTCTGGACAAGCCGGACAGGAGGGTGGTACAGGATGTTCAGGTTGACCATTGCTGCTTTGAGATTCCCGATGAATTTGTAGTGGGTTATGGACTGGATTATGCCCAGAGATACAGAAACCTTCCGTATATCGGAGTGGTAGAATTTGAATAAGACAGAAGTGACCATGAAAGGAGAACTAGTTAAGTGAACAAGCAATCAAGCAGAATCGGCCTGTATCTGGTATTGATTGTCGCATTGATTGCCGGGTATTTCTATCTGAACAATCAGGTGGCAACCCAGAGCAATTATACGATGGGCCAGCTGGAAAAAGCATTGAAGAACGGTGAGGTTGCAGATGCAAAGATTCACCAGAACAGCGAGGTTCCCACAGGCTATATCACAGCAGATATTACAGATGTGGGACAGAAGCGGGTATATGTGACAGACGTAAATGAGGCGGATACGCTTTTGAGAGGATATGGACTGGATCCAGTGATGGAGGATGTACAAAGGACCAGTGTTTTCTTATCCAGTATACTTCCTGTTTTTCTGACATGCGGGATAGTGCTCCTTTTTATGGTGATGATGAACCGGCAGGTGTCCGGCGGAGGCGGAGGCAATGCCAGGATGATGGATTTCGGCAAAAGCCGTGCCAGGATGATGACACCGGATGACAGGAAGATCACCTTTTCCAATGTGGCAGGTCTTCAGGAAGAAAAAGAAGATCTGGTGGAAGTGGTGGATTTCCTGAAAGCACCTCAGAAGTATACAAAAGTAGGAGCCAGGATCCCTAAAGGTGTTCTTCTTGTAGGACCTCCAGGTACAGGTAAGACCCTTTTGGCAAAAGCAGTGGCAGGAGAGGCAGGAGTTCCCTTCTTCTCTATTTCAGGCTCTGATTTTGTAGAGATGTTTGTAGGTGTAGGTGCTTCCCGTGTAAGAGATCTTTTTGCAGAGGGCAAGCGTCATGCACCATGTATTATCTTTATTGATGAGATCGATGCTGTGGCAAGGCAGAGAGGCACTGGTATGGGTGGCGGCCACGATGAGCGTGAGCAGACTCTGAACCAGCTTCTTGTGGAAATGGACGGCTTTGGTGTGAATGAAGGCATCATTGTGATGGCAGCTACCAACCGGGTAGATATTCTGGATCCCGCTATCCTGCGTCCTGGCCGTTTTGACCGTAAAGTGGCTGTAGGCAGGCCGGATGTGAAAGGCAGGGAAGAGATTCTCCTGGTGCATGCAAAGGAGAAGCCTCTTGGAGAAGACGTAAATCTGAAGCAGATCGCACAGACTACTGCAGGTTTCACAGGGGCAGATCTGGAGAATCTTCTGAATGAGGCTGCTATTGCAGCTGCCAAGGCAGGCAGAGTATTTATCCGTCAACAGGATATTAAGGATTCCTTTATTAAAGTAGGCATTGGCGCAGAAAAGAGAAGCAAGGTGATTTCTGACAAAGAGAAAAAGATCACAGCTTATCACGAAGCAGGTCATGCGATCCTGTTTCACGTACTTCCAGATATGGAGCCGGTTTACACCATATCCATCATACCTACCGGTATGGGGGCTGCCGGTTATACCATGCCTTTGCCGGAGAATGATGAGATGTTTAATACCAGAGGAAAGATGCTTCAGGATATCACCACCCTTCTGGGAGGGCGTGTGGCTGAGGAGATCATCTTTGGAGATATTACTACTGGCGCTTCCAATGATATTAAGAGAGCTACCAGTGAAGCAAGAGCAATGGTGACCAAATATGGCATGTCAGAGAAGCTGGGGCTGATAGCCTATGGGGATGATGAGGACGAAGTCTTCATTGGAAGGGATCTTGCACATACAAGAGGATACAGTGAAGAAAAGGCAAAAGAGATCGACGAGGAGATTCAGAGGATCATCCGTCAGTGCCATGACCAGGCAAGGGAGATTATTTCCCAGCATATCCAGGTGCTTCACAGCTGTGCAGAACTGCTTCTTCAGAAGGAAAAAGTCCACAGAGATGAATTTGAGTCACTTTTTACAATGGAAAAAAACGGGGATAAAAAAACTAATATACAGAATGCATAAAAAACAAACTCCATTTTTGTGAAGTTTGTGCAGACTTTTCCGGGGAACCGTGGTACTATAATAACCGTAAAAACCCCCCAATACATTATATAGTTTTTGCTACACCCCATAAGAAGAAATACCTTCTCCAAAAAAGACAGCTTATCCCGCTGTCTTTTTTACTTTGTACCGGACATCTTGGAAAACTGCAAAGAGCAGACACTTGACCCGGTAACTACAACGGAAAAGAGGTTGAGTAATGAAAAGGGAAAAAGCGGATGTAATGAAAAATATGCAATATGTATTAAATATGCGGCCTGTCTTGAATAAGGATGCGCTGTTCAGCGATGGGTCTGAGTATTACAGATGTCCGTCAGAACCAATGCCGGGTGACACTGTAAAGATACGGTTTCGTACCCAGAGAAATAATGTGGATGCAGTGTATCTGGTTTATGGTGATGTGAGGCAGGAGATGGAGATATGGTCTTCCTTCAATGGCTTTGATTATTATGAAACACAGATCAAGATGGGAGAAGATATATTCAGATATCATTTTGAAGTTGTATATGGATGGGTTACATGTTATTACACCTATCAAGGAGTATCAGTCAATTCGGAAGAACGGACAGAGTTTGAAATATACCCAGGTTATCATACGCCTGCATGGGCCAAAGGTGCAGTGATGTATCAGATCTTTGTTGATCGGTTTTATAATGGGGATCCATCCAATGACGTGGCAACCGGAGAATACTCTTATATTGGGGATGTAAGCGTGCACGTAGATGACTGGGGAAAGGTTCCGGCAGTAATGGGCGTCCGGGAATTTTATGGTGGTGATCTTCAGGGTATCTTGGATAAGCTGGATTATCTTCAGGATCTTGGGGTGGAAGTTCTGTATCTGAATCCTGTATTTGTTTCCCCAAGCAACCATAAGTATGATATTCAGGATTATGATTATATTGATCCTCATTATGGAAAGATTGTAGAGGACACAGACGAGGGAATCCTACAGAATGGGGATAGGGACAATTCACATGCGTGGAAATATATCCGCCGTGTAACAGACAAAAGAAATCTGGAAGCCAGCAACCAATTGTTTGCACAGCTAACAGAGGAGATCCATAAGCGTGGCATGAAGATCATCCTGGACGGAGTATTTAATCACTGCGGTTCCTTTAATAAATGGATGGACAGAGAGCGGATCTATGAGAATCAGGAAGGCTATCCTAAGGGAGCTTATATTTCGGCTGACAGTCCTTACCGCAATTTCTTCAGTTTTTATGATCAGAACCGCTGGCCTTACAATCCTTCTTATGATGGATGGTGGGCACATGATACACTTCCCAAGCTGAATTATGAAGGCTCCAGGGAATTATACGATTATGTACTTGAGATCGGCAAAAAATGGGTTTCACCTCCTTACAATGTAGATGGCTGGCGTCTGGATGTGGCAGCCGACCTGGGACACAGCAATGAGTTTAACCATCAGTTCTGGAAGGATTTTCGCAAGGCAGTAAAAGAAGCCAATCCTGAAGCAATCATCCTGGCAGAGCATTATGGCAATCCTGAAAGCTGGCTTATGGGTGACGAGTGGGATACAGTTATGAATTATGACGCATTTATGGAGCCTTTAACCTGGTTCCTGACAGGTATGGAAAAGCACAGTGATGAGTACAGGCAGGATCTGTATGGCAACAGTGATGCATTTATTGGTGCAATGAAGAATCATATGCGTTCCCTTCATATGTCTGCTTTTTACACTGCTATGAATGAGCTTTCCAATCATGATCATTCCAGGTTCCTTACAAGGACCAACCACAGGGTGGGCAGGATCTCATATGCAGGAGCAGAAGCTGCATCTTCAGGGATCAATCCGGCAATTATGAGAGAAGCAGTGGCCGTTCAGATGACATGGCCTGGAGCGCCTACCGTATATTATGGCGATGAGGCAGGAGTCTGCGGCTTTACAGATCCGGATAACCGTCGTACTTATCCATGGGGAAGGGAAGATCAAAGCTTGATTGATTTCCACAAGGTGATGATCCGGATCCATAAAGAATACGGATTCCTTCGGGAAGGCTCCCTGAAGTTCCTCTGGAATGATTATCAAGGCTTGTGCTATGGCCGTTTCTCCAATGATGAACAGATGATCGTGATTCTGAATAACCGGGATTATGACCGGGATGTGGAGATCGAGGTATGGCAGACAGGTATCAGCCGTCTGGAGGAAGCAACCCTTAAAAGAATCCTTCTGACCTACAGGGATGGGTTTACAACAGAGGAATACAGCTATATTACCAATGCAGGTGTGATACATGTGCCAATGCCGGCTTTTGGAGCGATGATCCTGTATCATAAATGTGATGATACTGTGTCAGAGAAATAAACGGCGAGACAGCGATACAGTGCAATTATAATATTTTTTGTAAAAATATAGACGAAAGCTGTAAAATCTGCTAAAATACATCTTAGACGGGTGCAAAGACTGTACCCAGAAAGATAGGAGGAATTTATCATGTTAGTAAGTGCTACAGAGATGCTTCAGAAAGCAAAGGCCGGCCATTATGCAGTCGGACAGTTCAATATCAACAATCTTGAGTGGACAAAGGCCATTCTTCTTACCGCGCAGGAGCTGAATTCCCCGGTTATCCTGGGAGTTTCCGAGGGTGCTGGTAAATATATGACAGGATTTAAGACCGTTGTGGGAATGGTGAACGGTATGATGGAGGAACTTAATATCACAGTTCCGGTTGCCCTTCATCTTGACCATGGTACTTATGACGGATGCTTGAAATGTGTAGAGGCAGGATTTTCATCCATTATGTTCGACGGATCTCATTATCCAATCGAGGAGAACGTAGAAAAGACAAAAGAGCTTGTTAAGATTACAAGAGAGCATGGCATGTCCCTTGAGGCAGAGGTTGGCTCTATCGGTGGCGAGGAAGACGGCGTTATTGGTATGGGTGAGTGTGCAGATCCTAACGAGTGCAAGATGGTTGCAGATCTTGGCATTGATTTCCTGGCTGCAGGTATCGGTAACATCCATGGTAAATATCCTGCAAACTGGAAGGGCTTAAGCTTTGAGACTCTGGATGCTATCCAGAAGCTTACAGGCGACATGCCGTTAGTACTTCATGGTGGTACAGGTATTCCTACAGATATGATCAAGAAAGCTATCGATCTTGGTGTTTCTAAGATCAATGTAAATACAGAGTGTCAGCTTTCATTTGCAGCAGCTACACGTAAGTATATCGAGGAAGGCAAAGATCTGCAGGGTAAAGGATTTGACCCAAGAAAGCTTCTTGCTCCTGGATATGAAGCAATTAAAGCAACAGTTAAAGAAAAAATGGAAATCTTCGGTTCCGTTGGAAAAGCCTGAGAATCCATGTAATATACAAGGGGATGCTGCAATGCAGTGTCCCCTTCTATATTGCAATACGAGGAGAGAAAATTATTATGAATAAGAAAAATCTGAAAATGGGACCAGTAGGACCTGAATACATGGAACAGTACAATGCACTGCTTCGCTATGTATTTCAGGTTACAGACCAGGAACTGAATTCTGTAGGATGGAAAGAAAAGGAGATCATCAGGGCAAAATTCCCTACCATGAAACGAGCTGATGTGATTGGCTGGTTTGATGATGGCACATTGGTTTCTCAGGTGGCCGTTTACCCGATGAAGGTTCAGATTTTTGGAAAGACCTATTCCATGGGCGGACTGACAGGAGTGGGCACTTATCCGGAATACACAAATATGGGGCTGATGCACAGGCTTCTGGAGCAGGCTCTGGAAAATATGCGGAAAAAGAAACAGTATATCTGCTATCTTTATCCTTATTCCATTCCCTATTACAGACGAAAAGGCTGGGAGCTGATCTCAGACAAGATTTCTTATGAGATTAAGGATTACCAGCTGCCTAAGAAGAAATGGGTATCAGGTGATGTACGCAGAGTTGACACTGACAGCAAAGAACTGAAGGATACATATGACCGATATGCAGCTCATACCCATGGAGCCATTATCCGTGATTCCCTTGCCTGGAATGAATACTGGCTGTGGGATCGGGATGATATTATGGCAGCTATCTATTACAATGCACAGAATGAGCCGGATGGTTATGTGATCTATTGGATTGAGAATGAGGTTTTTCATATCAAAGATATGATTTTTAACAATGAAGAAGCCAGAACCGGCCTATGGAATTTTGTATCGGCTCATTTTTCTATGATCAATCAGGTAGAAGGAGATACCTACACAGATGAACCGTTGGCGTTTCTTCTGGAGGATGCGGAGATCAAAGAAGTGATTTCCCCATATTATATGGGAAGAATCGTGGATTTTGCAGCTTTTGTGGCAGAATATCCTTTTAAACCGGACATTACTGAAAGAGAATGGCGCTTTACTTTGACGGATCCTGTAATGGAGTGTAATCAGGGGGCTTTCCTGCTAAAAATCTCCAGAGAAGGTAAAGGATGGGCAGAGCGGATCAGTCAGCCCTGCCAGGATCAGATCAGTATCCAGACAATGACCACCATGCTGATGGGATATAAGCGCCCGGATTATCTGGCCAGGATTGGGCGGCTAAAGGCTGGTGAGCATATTATTGACATGCTGGAAGATGCCATTGAACAGCAGACTCCTTATATATCCGATTATTTTTGATATATTTTCCTGTATGTATTTGACAAAAATTACATAAACATGTAAAAAAAAACATACGTTGTTTATAAAAAATGAAAAAAGAACATATTTCTTGAAATTTTAATATAGTGCATTTTGGTTGAAAGCTATAAAATATAATCAACGTGAACGGGGGTGGTTGAACATCCCGGATTCAGCGTATAAGACGCAGCGGATCTGTTAAGGATCCGACCAAAAATGATTCTCATGAAAAGGAGAGACAAAAAATGAAGATGAGAAAATCAATGGCAATGGGACTTGCAGCAGTTATGGCAGCATCCATGATTCCGGCTGTACCGGCAATGGCAGACGATGCTACAGGAAAGGTATATTATCTGAACTTTAAACCAGAAGCTGATGAAGCTTGGCAGAACCTTGCAAAAGCTTACACAGAGGAGACTGGTGTAGATGTACAGGTTGTTACAGCAGCTTCCGGACAGTATGAGACAACTCTTCAGTCTGAGATGGCTAAGAGCGATGCTCCTACTCTGTTCCAGGTAAACGGACCGGTTGGACTGAAAAGCTGGAAAGATTACTGCTATGATCTGAAAGATTCCGATATCTATTCACAGCTTACTTCCGATACTTACACTGTTAAAGACGGTGACGCTGTTGATGGTATTGCATATGTTATCGAGACTTATGGCCTGATCGTAAACAAAACTCTTCTTGAGAAAGCTGGATACACACTGGACGACATCAAGAGTTTTGATGATCTGAAGAAAGTTGCTGATGATATCCAGGCAAGAAAAGATGAGCTTGGTATCAAAGGTGCATTCACATGTGCAGGTATGGACGGATCCTCCGACTGGAGATTCAAGACACATCTTGCAAACCTTCCACTCTACTATGAGTACAAAGATAAAGGCGTAGATGATGCAGACACAATCGAAGGTACATATCTTGACAACTACAAGAATGTATTTGATCTGTACATCACAGATTCTACATGTGACGGTGCTGATCTTTCCGCTAAGACAGCTGATGATTCCCGTAATGAGTTCATCAATAGCGAAGCAGTATTCTATCAGAATGGTACATGGGAGTATGCAGAGCTGTCTAAAACATTCAGCGATGACGAGCTGGCTATGATCCCGATCTACTTTGGTGTAGATGATGAGAACGAAGGACTTGCAACAGGTACAGAGAACTACTGGTGTGTAAACAAAGAAGCATCTGAAGAAGATATTCAGGCAACACTGGATTTCATGAACTGGTGTGTAACTTCTGAGACAGGTACAAAGGCTATGAATGAGGATATGGGCTTCACAATTCCTTTCAAAACAGCTGCAGAATCTACAAACGTATTTGTTAAACAGGATCAGGAATACACAGAAGCTGGTCTGACACCTGTATCATGGAACTTTACAACAATGCCTTCTGAAGAGTGGAAGAACGGTGTTGGTACAGCTCTTACTTCTTATGCAGCTGGTGGTTCCTGGGATGATGTTGTATCTGCATTCGTTGACGGATGGGCAACAGAGAAAGCTCTGACTGAGTAATTTGTGTAAAGTATATCCAAAACCTTTCAAGGATTTGGATGTTGGTGTAAAGAGAAGGGGGAGGCAGTAAGTATGGCCTCCCCTTTCCACATGAAAGACGTAGTCTTACGAAAAGAGGGCCTGGAGTGCAGAAACTGCAGGCACACAGGAATTAAATGAAGTAGGAGGAGCAGAGATGGTAGGAAAATCTCTTAAAAAGTGGTGGCCTGTCTTTGTGTTACCAACACTTGCAGCGTTTATCATTGGTTTTTTATGGCCTTTCATCTGGGGTATTTATCTTTCATTTTGTAAATTTACTACAGTTAAAGATGTGACTTTCGTTGGCCTTGCTAACTATCAGAAGATTTTAATCGGCGGAGACTTCAGTCATGCATTCTGGCTGACGGTTGTTTTTGCATTTGTTTCAAGTATTCTTATTAATGTACTTGCTTTTTCCGTTGCACTTGCACTGACAAAAGGTTACAAAGGAACTAATGTGTTCCGTACAGTATTCTTTATGCCGAACCTGATTGGTGGTATTGTGCTTGGTTATATTTGGCAGACTTTGATCAATGGTCTTCTGTCCATGTGGGGACAGCCGCTGCTGAAGTTATCTGCCAGAAACGGATTTATTGGAATGATCATACTGCTTTTATGGCAGCAGATCGGATATATGATGATCATTTATGTTGCTGGTCTTAACAACGTATCTCCGGATCTTATCGAAGCAGCCAAGATTGATGGAGCTACTTCCAGACAGATCCTGTTTAAGATCAAGATCCCGATGATCATGCCGTCTGTAACTATTTGTACATTCCTTACCCTTACTAATGGATTCAAGATGTTTGACCAGAACTTGTCCCTGACAGGTGGTGATCCGGGCAAGCAGTCCCAGTTGCTGGCATTGAACATTTACGATACATTCTATGGGCGAAGCGGCCCACAGTGGAAAGGCATCGGCCAGGCCAAAGCAGTTGTATTCTTTGTACTTGTAATTGTTATTGCTTTGGTACAGCTTCGCGCAACATCATCTAAGGAGGTGCAGGCATAATGGCAAAGAATAAAGTTATTGCAGATAAACCAAAGAAAAAAAGTATTGTGCCTACGATTATCCTTTCCATTATCTCTGTGGCCTGGATCTATCCGATCGTAATGATCCTGCTCAATTCTCTGAAGATTGAATCAGCAATCACTACATCCGGGGTATTTAAGTTTCCTACAGAAGAGACCTGGAATGGCATTAAGAACTTTGTTGCCAGTGTTACACAGATGGATTTCCTTGCATCTTTCTGGTACAGCCTTGTAATCTCAGTGATGTCTGTAGCACTGATCCTGCTGTGCTGCTCCATGTGTGCATGGTACATTGTCCGTGTAAACGGTGCACTTTCTAAGATTTTGTATTACCTTTGTGTATTCAGTATGGTTGTACCTTTCCAGATGGTTATGTTCACCCTGGCAAAGACAGCAGATACACTTCGTCTGAACAATCCGTATTTCATCTGCATCATCTACCTTGGATTTGGTGCTGGTTTGGCAGTATTTATGTTTACCGGTTTCGTAAAAGGAAGTCCTCTGGAGATTGAGGAAGCAGCTATGATTGACGGCTGCAGCCCACTGCAGGTTTTCTTCAAGATCCTGGTTCCGATCCTGAAACCGACCATTATTTCCACTGCAATTCTGGAAATGATGTGGGTATGGAATGATTATCTTCTGCCTACACTGGTGCTGGATATTAAGAAGTACCGTACCATCCCTATGGCAATCCAGTATTTCCGTGGAAGCTACGGACATGTACAGATGGGACCGATGATGGCAAGTATTATGATCGACATTATTCCTATCATTGTAATGTATTTGGTTTGCCAGAAATATATCATTGAAGGTGTAGTTGCAGGAGCAGTAAAAGGCTGATTTATTAGCAGCCCGTTCTATAGAATTATAAAACTGGTATTATTCAATCAAATTTAATCTTTTCAAGATGTTCATTGAATGATAAAATAGAGATAGTTCCATGCATTTATGCGGGGAACTATCTTTATTTGACTAACCGAAAGTTTTTGTAACTGTAAAGATACTGAACAGTTACAGGATTTTATGATCATAGACGGGGTGCTTGAATGTACAGGATTTTAATTGTAGATGATGAAAGGATTGAGCGAGAAGGTATCAAATACCTGATCGGGAGAGAAAAGGGAGACTATGAAATCTGCGAGGCGTCCAATGGGAAGCAGGCATTGGATGTGCTGCACAGCAAGAAGGTGGATCTTTTGATGACAGATATCCGTATGCCTCATATGGATGGTCTGGAGTTAAGCCGTAAGGCAAGAGAGGAATATAGTGATCTTCAGATCGTGATCTTCAGCGGATACAGTGATTTTTCTTTTGCACAGGAAGCCATCCAATATGGAGTGCTTGATTATGTACTAAAGCCTGTGGATCCGGAAAGGTTTCACCAGGTGCTTGCCAAAGCCCAGGAGGAGATGTCACGCAGGCATCAGCAGAATGCACAGAAGCAAAAAGAAAAGAATTATCTTCAGCAGTATTTTCTTCTAAGCTATCTGTATTCCGGAAAGGCAGAGGTTCTGGAGCAAGCAGGAGAAATTATAGATCTGAATAATTGGGAGCAGTGGCATTGCGGGATTCTTGCGGAAACGGATCAGGATTATTTTGACACTGCAGATGATTTTGCAGCAGAAGGATTGCAAAATGAGGTAGGAAGAAAGTACTTTTATCTGAATCTGAATGCCAGGCAGTCATTGTTTTTGTTCAGAGACAAATATTGTGAGTACCGTCTGGTTGCGGAGCAGATTTATCAGATTTTAAAGCAAAGAACCTCTCTTCATTTCCATCTGGCAGTGAGCCGTAAGTTTGATGGCTGTCGAAAACTTCCAGAAGTATTGGAACAGCTGGAGCAGCTAATGGAAGAGAAGTTCTATCATCCGGATGTTCATATTTTTACTTTTGACGAAGATGAAGAGAAAATGTGCAATGCACAACGCCAGGATTCTCAGCTGATGCAGAAAATCTCAGAAGATGTCAGTCGTAAAGACATTGAGGCCTTATGGAGGCATTTTGGATGCCTTACTGAGAAATACCAGAAAAACACTCAATTTTCAGCCATGTATGTGAAGTTTGTGTTTTCCAATGTGATCCAGGAACTGTTCCAGGAGAATCAGTTTTCCGAAGAAAGACGGCTGGAACAGGAGGTGGATCGCCTGTACCGATGCAATAATATAGGACAGATCCTTAAGATCACCAAGGAGAATATTCAGGAATATGAGAAATTTCTGAAAAATTCCATGGCAGGCTCCAGAGATGAGGTGGGAGCTGTTAAGAATTATATCCATCAGCATTATGCAGAGGATCTCAGTCTGGAAACATTGGCTGAGAAAGTATACCTTTCCTCTGGGTATCTTAGCTTTATCTTCAAAAAAGAAACAGGTATGAATCTGAATCGGTATATCCGTGTGGTGCGAATGGAAAAGGCAAAGGAGCTTTTGTGTACCACCAACATGAAGGTGGCACAGGTCAGTGAAAAAACCGGATTTACCAATGTATCTTATTTTTGCAGAAGCTTCCGTGAATATTATGGAAGCAGTCCGGAATCTTACAGGAAAGGAACCGGAGAGGATGAAGAGATTTCAGACAGGGTTGATAAGAAAATTTAAAAATATGAAATATCGTCATAAGCTGACGATCCTTCTGGTAGTAGCCAGTCTGGTTCCTATGGTGATCCTGGCATGGTACAGTCATATACGGATCAGCAGTATGAGCCGGAGAAATGAAGTGGAGGATATGAATTCTATGCTGGAGCAGATTCGGGAAGGGATTGACAGTCAGATCGAAGTATACTCCAGCCTTCTGAATTACCTGACCTATTCACCGGATATTGAAGAGATCATCAACGAAAAGGATATTGATAATTATATTGCCTACCAGAAATATACAGAGATCGCTGATCCGCTTCTTTCAGTTCCAAAGTCTTATCATGATGCCATTCTTCAGATCCAGTTATTTGCAGAGAGTATTAAGGTGCGCCATGAGTATACCTTGGTGCCTCTGGCACAGATTGATAAGGAGTGGTGGAACGACAGGCTTTCAGATGATATGAAGATCCAGTGGCTGGTAGAAGGCTCATTGTCTCAAATCGCAGCTGTGCGTAAGATCTACCGTGGAGCGAACGTAGAAGCAGTACTTTGTGTGACCTTGGATTATGATAAGCTGTTTCAACCCTTTGAAAATATCATTAATGAGAACTGCGGCGGCATGATTCTGGACAGTGATGGAAATATTATTTATCGAAAAGAGAATTTTAAGGATGAAATGTTGGAGAAAGCAAAGGACAGTGCTCAGATTGTTGCTGCCCTTGACAAGAAATATGCTTCTGTAAACAGCCTTAGTGAGGAAAGCGGCTGGCATTTTTTCTTGTACAAGCCGCAGTCCGTGATAGACAGTACTGTATCTCAGATCCTGATCAGTGAGATTCCGTTGATCGGTATCTGTGCAGGATTGATCCTGGCACTGGGACTTTCTTTTTCAAGGCTCTTTACCCGGAAGATCGAAGAACTTACAGAGAATATGAACCAGGTAAGCCAGGGCGTGCGTGAGGTTACAGTATACAGCGACTCTGAAGACGAAGTAGGACTGTTGATCCGAGGTTTCCAGAGCATGATGGATGAGATCAATCGACTGTTTAAGGAGGTTTATGAAAGTAAGATCGCTTTGAAGGAGTTTGAGCTGAAAGCACTTACTGCACAGATCAATCCCCACTTCCTGTATAATTCCCTTTCTATTATCAACTGGATGGCGATCCGCAGTGACCAGACCGAGATCAGCAGGGTAACACTGGCTTTGTCCACCTTTTATCGTACCGCTCTTAGCAAAGGCAAAGATATGGTTACAGTTGAAAGCTGTATCCAGAATATTGAAGCATATCTGGAAATCCAGCTGGTTATGCACGACAATGATTTTAGAATAGAATGGAAGATTGATCCTGATGTAAAGGGGGAGATCGTTCCCAAGCTGCTGCTTCAGCCTGTGGTAGAGAATGCACTGGAGCATGGTCTGGATGTAAAGGAAGAAGGGGAAAAAATCCTGAAGCTTTCCTTTGTACAGGATGGAAATGATGTTCTTCTGATGGTAGAAGATAATGGAGCAGGTATGGATCAGGCAGAAGCGGAGACCCTGGTCACATATCAGGCTGTAGGATATGGTTTGAAAAATGTAAATGACCGTATCTGTCTCTTGTATGGAGAGGATCATAAGATCCGTATTTATAGTAAGAAAGGCGAAGGAACCCGGGTGGAAATGCGGATTCCGAAGGGAGTTTTACAAAGTGAGAATTAGTAAGAAAATCTGTGCTGCCATTGTTGCTTCGTGTGCAGTTTTGGCATTTTCAGGCTGTACCGGCAGTCCTGAAGTTAAAGAAGAGCCCAAAAAGTCGGCGGCAGACACAGAAGAAGAATGGAAAAAAGCTGCAACTACATCTTATGGGAAGTATCCGGAACTGGTTACGTATACGCTGGCTCAGATGAACGGTGCCAGTAATTCCAATCTGCCTTCAGGGGATACTTATGAGGACAATGAATATACCAGGTATCTGAAAAAAATGTTGAACATTCAGAACGAGAATGTATACATGGAGAGAGAGGATCGGTACAATGAAGGACTCAATGTACTGGTCCAGGATCGTAATATTCCGGATATCATGGTAGTAAATGATCGGGAAACACTGAATCTTCTGGTAGAAAATGATATGATCGAAGATCTTTCCCAAGTATACGAGTCCTGTGCCTCCGACAGAATTAAGGAAATGTATGACAGTTATGGTCCGGCACTTCTTGCATCCGGTACTTATGACGGAAAGCTGATGGCATTGCCTGAAACTGTGATCGATCATGGCCCTTGCTTCTTGTGGCTCAGAAGAGACTGGATCAATCAGCTAGGGCTTGAGGAGCCTGAAAATCTGGATGATGCATTTGACATTATTGAAGCTTTTGTAAAGAACAGGATGGGAACGGACGAAGGGGAAGAGCCTATTGGTCTGATCTGTGACAATGTTCTTGTAGGCTCCACCAGTGCCAATTATTCCATAGATCCTATTTTTGATTTGTTTGGAGCCCATCCCAGAAAGTGGCAGATTTGTAGTGATGGGGAGATTGTATATGGATCTCTTACTGCATCCACCAAGAAAGCCATTGCCTATATTCATGATCTGTATGAAAGAGGAATCATTGATAAGAATTTTGCATTAAGAGAGCAGAATAATCTGAGGGATCTGGTATTAGAAGGAAAATGCGGCGCTTTCTTTGGATTGTGGTGGACTCCTAATAATCCCTTAATGGATGAAGTGATGAACAATCCGGATTCTGACTGGGAACCATATTATCTGGTGCAGCGGGATAAGGATTATGGAACAGACTTTTATAATTCTTTCAGTGACAATAAGTATGTGGTGGTCAGAAAAGGATATGAGCATCCGGAGATCGTTATGAAGATCGTCAGCGTACTGTTTGATTATAGCAGATATGATGCAGATGATGCAGATGAAGTGAATGGATATTTTGCATTGAATGTAGATCCTACCGCAAGGCCTCTTGTGATCAATGTGGATTATTATGATGCCACTTATATGGCTACTAAGGATATCCGTAAAGCGATGAATCGTGAGATCTCAGAGGACAAGCTTTCCGCACTGGAGGAGTCTTATTACACGGCATGTACTAATTATCTTACCAACTACATGAAAGGGGAAGCAGTAAATGCAGAGGACTGGGCTGCATACAAATCCAGGATCTCAGCTATCGGCCTTTTGGTAGATCATGGATATGAGCCGCCTACGATCCAGTATCTTGCAGAGTCAGATGGAGAAGCACCCCAGATCCTGCAGAATCTGGAAAAAAATGCCTTTATCCAGATGGTTATGGGGAATAAGCCTATGGATTATTTTGAAACCTTTGTGGAAGAGTGGCTGGAGCAGGGAGGACGGGAATTGTCCCGGAAAATCCAGCAGCAAAACAACAAATAATCGGTGCTGGATCAATTTGGGTACAGTAAAATAATATTTGGCAAATTATGATAGATTTGCTAATGATTATTTTACTGTATCTTTTTATTTATGTGCGAAAATGCTTGCAATTGTTACTGGTATCATGTAGTATAGCAGATACTATGTGCAAGGAGGAAATAAAATGGAAGGAACCAGGATGAGGATGAGCTTTCGACAGAAGTTTATCGGTGATAAAGCCTTTTATAAAATGGTTTTGGCTGTAGCGGTGCCTATTATGATCCAGAATGGGATCACGAATTTTGTGAGTATGCTGGATAATATTATGATCGGCCGGGTAGGGACGGAGCCGATGTCAGGGGCAGCGATTGTGAATCAGCTGCTCTTTGTTTATAATTTGTGCATTTTTGGCGGTGTTTCCGGGGCCGGTATATTTACGGCTCAGTATTTTGGACAGAAAGACCATGAGGGTGTACGGCAGACATTCCGGTATAAGCTGTGGCTGGCAATTGGATTGACTGTGATTACATTTTGCCTTTTTATCACCTGCGGCAGTTCTCTGATCGGTATGTACCTGAATGGAGAGGGGACAGCCCAGGCGCTGGCAGCAACCAAGGGATATGGCCTTGATTATCTTAGAATCATGCTGTTCGGACTTCCTGCTTTTATGATGGTACAGATATATTCCAGTACCCTTCGTGAATGTGGTGAGACAGTGCTGCCTATGAAAGCCGGTGTAACTGCAGTCGTTGTAAATCTTGTATTTAATTATTTTCTGATCTATGGTAAATTTTTCTTCCCAAAACTGGGAGTAGAGGGAGCAGCCATTGCTACCGTACTTTCCAGATATGTGGAGGTTGCCATTGTGATCGGATGGACCCATACACATCAAGAGAGAGCACCTTTTGCAAAAGGTCTGTACAGTACACTGAAGGTGCCTGCTGTTCTTACTAAGAAGATCCTGGTCAAGGGAACACCGCTTCTTCTGAATGAAACCTTGTGGGCCGGTGCAATGGCTATGCTGGCGCAATGTTATTCTTTGCGAGGATTGAATGTGGTGGCTGCGCAGAATATCTCCAATACCATAAATAATGTATTTAACATTGTATTTATTGCTCTGGGAGATTCAGTTGCCATTGTAGTAGGACAGCTTCTGGGAGCCGGGGATATGAAAAAAGCCAGGGATACAGACAACAAGATGATCGCTTTTTCAGTATTCTGCTGTACTGGGGTTGCCCTTTTAATGTTGGTGCTGGCACCATTTTTTCCAAGGCTTTATAATACAAACCAGGAAGCAAGGGGGCTGGCTGTACAGTTTATTATGGTAATGGCTGTATTTATGCCAGCCAACGCCTTTTTGCATGCAGCCTATTTTACGTTGCGTTCCGGTGGCAAGACCATCATCACTTTCTTTTTTGATAGTGTATTCGTATGGTGCATCAGCGTTCCTATCGCTTATGTGCTCAGCCGGTATACCCAGCTGCCCATCATCGGGATTTTTGCAGCAGTGCAGACTGCAGATCTGTTGAAGTGCGTAGTAGGATATGCACTTGTGAAAAAAGGAGTCTGGCTGCAGAATATTGTTTCATAACAGGCATTCTTGAATTTTTTTTCTTGACAGAAGAATATGCTTGATGTAATATTATCTAAATCTCTTTGCACTGCATTACATTCTTATTGAGAAACAGAATGCGAGATCAACAGTACAAACTGAGCAGGCGATGCCGATTCTGGCATGGGGCCGGGCTGCATAAAGCGGCAGCGGATGTGAGACTTATTGCACATCTGTGGGACAGTGTATGTTCCGCAGGTGTGTTTTTTATTTTAAAAGGAATGACAGATCTGTGGATGCGCTGCGTGGTTTAATGTATGTGCCATAACGAGAGACCATTTTGTATTGCTTAGGAGGTCTTATTATGGAACAGGAAAACAAAGAAAATGGAAGCCAAACTCAACAGAAGATTGCTATGAGAGTTTCCGGAGTAAGTATTACAGTGAACCTGGTTTTATCCTTGTTTAAACTTCTTGCAGGTATTCTGGCTCATTCAGGAGCTATGCTTTCAGATGCAGTACATTCTGCATCTGATGTGATCAGTACGATCGTGGTGATCATTGGAGTGAAGCTTTCCGGTAAGAAGTCAGATGCAGAGCATCAGTACGGCCATGAAAGGCTGGAATGTGTGTCTGCGATTATTCTGGCAGGACTGCTTTTTGCCACAGGTGTGGGGATCGGCATGAGTGGGATAAAGAGCATTCTTGCTGGCTCCAAAGGGCAGAAGATAATGGAGCCGGGACTTCTTGCCCTGATAGCTGCAGTTGTTTCCATAGTGACGAAGGAGTGGATGTTTTGGTATACCAGAGCAGCGGCGAAAAAGATAAGTTCCGGTGCACTGATGGCTGATGCATGGCATCATCGTTCCGATGCCCTGTCCTCTGTTGGATCTTTTGTTGGTATATTAGGCGCAAGGCTTGGCTGTCCTATTATGGATCCTATCGCCAGCGTGGTGATCTGTATTTTCATTTTGAAAGCAGCAATTGATATTTTTAAGGATGCCATAGACAGGATGGTAGATCATTCCTGTGATGAGGAGACAGAAGACAAGATGCGTCAGGCTGTTCTGGAAGTACCAGGGGTAAAGGGGGTAGATGTTCTTCAGACCAGGCTCTTTGGATCCAAAATATATGTAGATCTGGAGATCTCTGCAGATGGGCAGCAGAGTCTGAATGATGCCCATGCCATTGCAGAAAGAGTACATCACATGATCGAGAATACCTTCCAGGATGTAAAACACTGTATGGTACACGTAAACCCATATACAGGTAAATAAATAACAAATAACCAAAATAACCATTGAAAAAGCTGCAGAACTGATAATGTTCAGTTTAACTACACTTTGTTCAATGGTTATTTCATTTCATTCTCTTATTCTGATTTTATTCTAATTTCAGGCCGCAGATCCTGCAGTCCCGGGTTCCCACAACCATATAATCATTGTATATAGCTGGTGATGCTTCGATCGCTCCACTGGAAATTTCATTCTCATCCAGAAGCTTTCCGGAATTTCCATCCAGAAGATAAGCCTTTCCACCACAACTGCAATAAAGCACCTTACCGGAACCATCGGAATTGTATACACATACAGGAGAAGACCAGGCATAATATGCTTTATGCTCCCACTTGACTTCACCGGTCTTTTTATCAAGACAAGCCAGTACACCATCATACTGAGCACCGGTTTTGGCTACGGTTACATAAATATAGTCAGACAGCTTCTTCTTTCCTAAAGCAATGGTTGACTGTACACCACCGGATACACCGTCATCAGAGTAACACTCATAGGAAGTTTTCCATATGATACGGCCGTTCTGTGCATCAATCTTCCAGATCGGTACTTCAGCAGAGCTGCTGCTTCTCCAGCCTAAACGGAAAGAAGTGCTTACATAAAGGTACAAATGGTCATCTTCTATGGACAACACAGGAGTGGAGTTGGAGTCATCCAGTGTATCCTGAGCCCAGACAAGCTGAAGCGTATTCAGATCCAGACACATCAGATTGCCCCCATTGTCTGTGACAAAAAGATATCCGCCATATACAGCGGCACTGTCCTCCATGCCAAGCCAGTAGGACGCAACGCTGGTACGGTTCCCATAATAATGCCATTTTACTATATGATCCGGATTGATGGACAGAGTACCGGCTTCCTGGTCGTATTGTGTGTTCAGACGGATCAGATAAAGAATCCCGTTTTCGCCAGGATAGATCAGAGTATCTGTGTCTGCATCTACAAGCGGAGAAGAGTCAAAATAGCTTAATGCTCCCCGCAGGGAAAATGGATCGTTGTTCCCAAAGGTGTACATTACGGAACAATCAAGAAGGTTTACCACAAAGACGCGGGCTGTACCCTGATTGCTGTCATAACCGGCGCCAACATACAGAATCGGATATCCTCTGGGATCAAGTGCGCCGGAACCTTTAAATGTGAAACCAAGATTCAAAGTGTCACGGGTCGCTTCTCCGGTTTCCAGATCCAGGAAATATACATACCCATCCATGCAGGCATAGATGACTTCCACAAGATCATCCTTTTCTTTTGCCCAGTCATACATATTCATGACCTTTTTCACTTTCTTAGGCCATTTCATTATCAACGGCTGTCCGGTCCAGCCACTGCCAGACCAGGTGGCACCATTATAAGTAATGGAACTGGTTTTGGCAGACCAAAGACTGGTAAGCTTGTTCTTCTTCATATCAGCAGTTCCATAAACAGGGTTATCGCGGAAATTATTACCCCGGAAGGTAACAATGCCATCTACATCTGTATATTCGCTGCCTTTTCCAAAAGAAATCTCCTGGTCCGGTTTATAGCTTAACGGATTGGTCAGTGTAGTCCCATCAATATTGATCTCTGTAGTCTGTATGTAATTGGAGGGTGCGGTAGACTCAGTGCAGTGGGGAGCAAAAGCTTCCGGCTGCAGCCCTTTGGGAGTATCCCCAGAGCTGTCCTTGCTATTTTTCTGAGCAGCTTTTGCAGATCTGGCTGAGGGATCCGATGCATGAACAAGGTTCAGACCATCTGGCTTATCCTGAAGCACAGCGGAAGCTGCAGAAGCAGGATTACTTTTCTGCCAAAGCCGAATGCCCATTAAAACCATAACTGCCAGAACGATCAGAAGACCTTCCGTAAGCAGAAGGGATTTTGCAAATCTGCCGGAATGCCCGGATTGTTTTCTTTGGTTTTTAGCCTTGCTGTTTTTACCGTTGCCTGGAGAGACTTTTTTTTGTGTTTTCATTTTATATTTTTCCTTTTCCCTATAAATAACCTGATAAAATACATTATACCATCAGGAAAAAGGAAGGGCAAGAACTGGTTAAAGTAGCAGGTCAATAATCTGCTGTATATTTTCTGAAGTCCCGGTGAAAAACCAGAAATCCAGATCCATATATCCGTTACCGCTGTCTGGGTATCCGAAAGTAGTGCTGGTTGTTTCAAGTTCTGCGAAACCATCGTCTCTGGTATCGTTCATATAGATAAAAAGAGAACAGCCGGTTTGTCCGGGGGTATCAGAAGGCTCCTTGATATACGGATCAGAAGGATTGTTGTAATAGTTTCGTATCAGCAGTGTCCATTGATTTTCGGAAAGCTTTAACAGATATCCCACCCTTCCATGAGTCTGATAAGCCTTAAAGCCTATTTTATGTTCTTCATGGGAATGAACCTTTACTTTGGCAAGCCCATTTTCAAAGGACAGTACATTTCCTGAAGAAGGGGCATAGTAGTCCACATAGTCCAGAGTTTTTCCGCGATAAGGGATAAGAAAGGTTCCGCCTGGACGTACCTGGAAAAGATTCCAGATTTCCAGAGGCATGGGAGCGTCTGGTGTAAAATCTTCCAGATAGATATGCTCCTGAAAACCACAATAGGAAACCTTTGTGACCAGATCGGAAAAAACGCAGGATGCCGAAAGAGGATTTGAGAGCGGACGGATCTGGCGGCGGATATGAAAACGCTTATGTTTCCAACTGGATTCATATAAATCTGCCTGGAGCAGAGAACTAAGTTCTATCAGCCCTGGTGCCTCACTGGAAATATGATAGTCTGCAGGGTCAATACCGGGTTGTACAGTATAAGATTCCTTAAAGTGTTCCCTGGATTTGGTGAAAAAAGGAAATTCCGGGGCAATCCAGATTCTGTCACCGCCCATATCCCAGTTTCCTGCATTGAAAAAGTCATCAAAAGAAGGACTTTTAGGATATTTGCTGTTGATCCATGTAAGAGGAACTGAAGAATCCGAAATATATGGACCAAAGATGCGACAGCCATCCTCTTGGATCAGCATTTTGTGTCTGGAATCCAGGGAAAATTCACGAAATGTTTTACCACTTTTCTTCAAAAAATTTTTCAGTTGTTTGATTTCGATTTCACTCATTGTAATCTTTCACCTCTCTATAACTGGCATAAGCTGTAGATACTATTGTTTATTATAATTAATATAATTGGAAAAACCAATCTATATATTGAATTATATATAAAAAATTGGAAAATGCAAATAAAAATGCAAAAAACAATATAATTCTCCGATATTAACAAATAAAAAGATGCAATTTTATGCAAAAATATTGGAAAAGTATGTTGACGCATTGGAAAAACCAATATATAATCAGACTCAAGAAATGAGGCAAGCAAAAACGAAAAATAATGGAGGAAGTAATGTGGATGAACCTATTTTGAAAATGCAGGGAATTGAAAAAAGGTTTCCAGGGGTTATAGCACTTCATAATGCTTCATTGAATGTACGGAAAGGTCAGATTATGGCTTTGCTGGGTGAAAATGGAGCCGGTAAAAGTACATTGATGAAGGTTTTGACAGGCGTTTATAAAAGGGATAGCGGAACCATTGTCTACAAAGGAAAACAGGTGGAATACCAGAATACCAGACAGGCCATGAATGATGGAATCGCAATTATCCATCAGGAACTTACCTTGATTCCTAAGATGACTATTTATGAAAATATTTTTATGGGAAGCGAAAAGACTAAAGGCCTGGGAATTGCAGATAAAAAATACATGATACAGAAAAGCCGGGAACTGCTTCGTATATTGAATATGGATTTGAATCCGGAAAAAAGAATTGAAACATTGTCCATTGCCCAGCAACAGATGGTTGAAATCGCAAAAGTGCTTTTATATGATGCACAAGTGATTGTTATGGACGAACCTACAGATGTGCTTCCAGATGAAGAAGTGGATAGTTTATTCCGGGTACTTGAGGATCTGAAGAAAAGAGGCAAGGCTATTATTTATATTAGCCACCGTCTGAAAGAAATCTTCCAGATTTGTGACATGGTAACAGTGATGAGGGATGGGGAATTTATTGGGGAGAAGTCGGTAAGTGAGATCACCAATGAGTCACTGGTAAGTATGATGGTAGGAAGAAAGCTGGATGAACAGTTTCCACATGTGGAAGTACAAAAGGGGGAAGAAGTTCTGAAGGTGGAGCGGATTTCCAACGAATATGTGCATAACATTTCTCTTTCTGTACATGCCGGGGAAATCGTAGGGATCGTAGGGCTGGTAGGAGCAGGCCGGACGGAGCTTGCAAAGACCATATACGGCTGTTATCCATATCAGGAAGGCCAGGTCTGTGTAAAGAACCGGAAAGTGCCGAAAGGCTCCATCAAGCAGGCAATTCATTCAGGGCTTTATTATATGACAGAAGACAGGAAAAGAGACGGCCTTGTGATGCTTTTGGATGTACGGACAAATATGACATTGTCTTCCCTGAAAAAAATATCCAGGTGCTTTACTGTATTGAAAAAAACAGAGAAAGAAGCTGCTGAAGATTTTAGGCAGAGAACTAGGGTAAAAACCCCATCCATTTTTCAACTTGTGAGAAATCTGTCAGGTGGAAACCAACAGAAAGTAATCCTTGCAAAGGCGCTGATGACTGAGCCAGATGTACTGATCCTGGACGAACCTACAAGAGGGATTGACGTAGGAGCAAAAAAAGAAATATATAACCTGATCAATGAATTGAAAGAAAAGAATAAGGCAATTGTGATCATTTCTTCAGAGATGCCAGAAATCCTGGGAATGAGTGACCGGATCATTGTTATGAATGAAGGCTATATCAAGGGGGAATTATCCAGGCAGGAAGCTTCTCAGGAAAAAATCATGCATATGATCCTGGATCAGGCATGAGGAAAGGTGTGGAAAATGAGTAAAAGTAAAAAAGAATATATCAAAATATTGGGAAGATACAGAATGTTTCTGATTCTGATTTTTGCAGCAGTGATTCTGGGAATCATAGAACCAAAGTTTTTAACGGTATCAAACTTTTCCAATATTTTCAAACAGATCGCAACAAATGCCATTCTTGCAGCAGGAATGACCTTTGTAATCCTTACAGGAGGAATTGATATTTCAGTAGGAGCAACTCTGGCTTTTGTTGGGGCAGTAACCATAAACATGATTGGAAGCGGTGTGAATCTGGGAATTACCCTGATTACAGGACTGGCATTTGGAGCGGTGATAGGTGCTTTTAATGGTATTTTCGTATCACAGATGCAGCTTCAGCCAATGATTGTTACATTGGCTACTCAGTCTATTTTTCGGGGACTTACCTATATCATTACAAAAGGCTCTCCCATTCCACTTGATCTTTCATCCAAAAGTGGGCTGGGATATAAATGGATTTATGGAGGTCTGATAGCAAATTCAATCCCATTTTCTTTTGTACTGGTATTTCTTGTATACATAGTTTCTTACTATCTGCTAAACAAAGCAACTTATGGAAGACATATTTATGCAGTAGGAGGTAGTGAGGAAGCTGCAAAGCTTTCCGGAATCAATACAAAACTGACAATGATACTGGCATATGTAGCTTGTGGAGTAATGGCGGCAATTGCTGGGATCATCATATCTGCCAGAGTGGCATCCGCACAGCCTAATGCAGGTGAAACATATGAAATGGATGCAATTGCAGCCGTTGTAATCGGCGGTACATCATTACGAGGAGGGGAGGGACATGTTGGATTTACCATTATAGGTGCCATTATTATCGGAATGCTGAATAATTTTTTAAATCTGATGGGTGTGGATACCTATTATCAGGTAGTTGTAAAGGGTGTGGTAATTCTTTTGGCAGTATTGGCAGATGCAAAAACGGGGAAAAAGGCATAAAAATTTAAAAGGAGAAGGTATCATGAATAAAAAATTAATGAAAAAACTTACAGCAATCGGTGTTGCAGCAGCAATGACAGTTCCATGTGGAGCAGTGATGGCAGAGGAAAGCAAGGATACAGAGAAAAAGGATGTTCTGATCGGTCTTCTTGTTTATAATGATAAAAATGAATTTATCCAGAAGCTGATTGATGGTGCCCAGAAAAAATGTGATAAATATGGATATGAACTGGTGGAATATGGCGCTGATAAGGATGCTGCAAAAGAAATGACCAACATGGAAGACCTTCTGTCATTGAATCCGGATGTGATTCTTTATAATCCTGTGGATTCCGATGCAGCAGGAGCCACTCTTGCTCTTGCCAACGATGCCGGGATCCCGGTTATTACTGTTGACCGTGTGGCAAATTCAGGAGAAGTGATCTCTCATCTTGCATCCGACAATGTATATGGCGGAAAGATTGCAGGAGAGTACATTGTAGAACAGCTTGGCGATGATGGCGGTGAAGTAGTGGAGATCCAGGGACAGGCAGGAACTTCTGCTGCCCGTGACAGAGGACAGGGCTTCCATGAAGCGGTTGATGATGTGGAAGGCATTGATGTAGTTGTCAGTGATATCGGTAACTGGGATAAAGCAGAAGGTATGACCATTATGGAAAATGCACTGCAGGCACATCCTGATATTAAGGCAGTATTTGCCCACAATGATACAATGGCAATGGGCGCAATGGAAGCATGCCAGGCAGCAGGCAGAGAAGATATTGTGATCGTTGGTTTTGATGCAGATGACGATGCAGTACAGGCAGTAAAAGATGGAAAACTGGCAGGAACTGTAGCACAACAGCCAGAGCTTATGGGAACAGGAGGCGTGGATCTGGCTCATGATTATCTGGAAGGAAAAGAGATTGAGGAGTCTACAGCGATTGAAGTAACTCTGATCACCAAAGACACAGCAGAATAATCTGAAAAAATGGTTGCTTTTCTGTTTTATTTAGATTACCTTAAAAAAGACAACCAGTATAATATACAGTGTAAACAGGAGGCGTATGATGAATAAAACAGAAAGGCACCAGATAATCCTGGATTATATGCATAAAAATGGTAAAAAAGGAGAAATCGAGGAGCTTGTAAAAACCTGTGGCGTGACCAATGAAACCATCCGTAAGGATCTGATCCAGCTGGAAAAAAAGAATCTGATAAGGAGAGTCCTTGGAGGGGCGGTACTGGTAGAAGAATTTGATGAGAAACCATTTAATAATCGCTACTGGGAGAAACTGGATCTGAAAAACCAGATTGCTGCCGCCGCTGTTTCACTGATTAATGACAGGGATTTTATCGCACTGGATTCCGGGACGACCACATTCTGTCTGGCAAAAAAGCTTCAGAAGAATGTTACAGTGTTGACCAATTCACTGGATATTGCCAGGGAGCTTGCTGTGGCAGAGGGAGTCAGATGCTTTGTAGCAGGTGGAGAACTAAGGGAAAGAAACATGTCTATGACAGGGGAAACAACGGAGAAGATCGTTGGCAGTTACAGGGTAAGCAAATGCTTTCTTACCAGTGAAGGAGTAGGTCTTGGATATGGGATGATGGATGCCCATGAGTCTGAAAGCAGGGTAAAACGGGCAATGATGTCATCCGCAGAGAAGATTTATCTTCTTGCAGACCATACCAAGTTTTCCATCCTTACCCCGATCGTAACAGCACCCCTGGAAAGACTGACAGGAATTATTACAGATTCACAGATTGATCCGAAAATCGTAAATGCATATGAAAAAGCCGGGATACCAATGATTGTTGCAGATCCAGATGGAAGTGAAAAACAGCTGGAATAGACAGAAAGGATATGAATGAATGGATAGGACCGGATTTGAAATACTGGCAGAAAAACTGGAAAAAAACGGAATTGATGTGGAATGGGTGCTAAGGGAACTGGATCAGCTTCTTGTGGAGGTTCCTTCCTGGGGATTTTCAAAATCAGGAACCAGATTTTTCTCTTTTGAACAAAAGGGAGATGCAAGGGACTTTTTTGAGAGAGTGGATGACTGTGAACAGGTTCTGAAATACACAGGAAAAGGCGGACAGATCTGTATGCATATTCCGTGGGATCAGTGTGATTATAAAGCTGCCAGGGAATATGTGGAAGAAAAGGGGATGACCTTTGGAACTTTAAATACAAATATGTTCCAGGACAATGATTTTAGGCTCGGCACACTTGCAAATTCAGATAAAAAGATACGTAAAAAGACCGTAGATACACTGAACCACTGTATTGATGTAGCCCATACAGTTGGTGCTAAATCCCTGAATGTGTGGACCATTGACGGGAGTGACATTCCAGGACAGAATGATTACAGAATGCGTAGAAAATGGATGCTGGAATCCTTGAAAGAAGGCTATGACCATGCAGTGTCCTGTGGCGTTCAGTATAATATTGAATATAAACTGTTTGAACCATCTTCCTACCATATGGATATTCCGGACTGGGGTACAGCCTTATATTATGCGTCCAGACTTGGGGAGCAGGCGAAAGTAACCGTAGATCTTGGACATCATGCTTTCGGTGTAAATGTGGCACAGATTGTTTCCCTTCTCATTGATGAGCAGCGTCTGGGAGCTTTCCATTTAAACGATAATGTTTGTGCAGATGATGACCTGATCCCGGGAACCATCAATCCATTAAGGCTTTTTGCAATTGAAAATGAAATCGTTGCAGGGATTTGTGAAAAAGAAACAGAAAGCTCTGCAAGAAGTGTATTACAGGGACTGGACATCAGTTTTTATATTGAACCAAAGGTAGAAGCCATGATCCTTTCCGTGGTAAATCTTCAGACAGCCTATGCAAAAGCCCTTCTGGTAAACAGGAAAAAGCTTCAGCAGCTGCAGCTGGATAATGATATCCTGGGGGCAAATCAGTGCCTGATGCAGGCTTATCATACAGATGTAAGTCTTCTTCTTGAGGAGTGGCGGAACCGTCATGGGATCCAGGGTGATCCATATACAAATTATATTCATTCTGAATATTTTGCAGACAGAAAGAAAAGAGGATAAGGAAGCAGGAACAGGATATGGACAGGAAAAAATACGTATTGTCCTTTGATCTTGGTGCTTCCAGCGGAAGAGGAATCGTTTTTTCTTTTGACGGAACAAGGATGGAGCAGATCTGCCAGCACAGGTTCGGCAATCAGGCAGTTTATCTGAACGGTACTGCTTACTGGGATTTTCTGTATCTGTATCAGAATATCCTTGAGGCTATGATCCGTGTGGGGACACAGTATCCCATAAGCAGTATGGGGATTGATACATGGGGCCTTGATTACGGAGTGATTGACAGCTGCGGCAGACTGTCAGGCAATCCGGTATCCTATCGGGATAAAAGAGGGGCTGCAGGAGCAGATCTGCTTTTGCGGAAGATGACGGGGAAGGAACTGTATCAAAGGACAGGAACCCAGTTTTTATGTGGCAATACAATCTATCAGTTATTTTATGAAATTCAGAAACATCCGGAGCAGTTAAATAACGCAGAAGCAGTTTTAATGATCCCGGATCTGATCTCTTATTTTCTTACCGGCAAAAAGGGAGCGGAATACACTATCGCATCTACTACCCAATTGCTGGATATGAAATCAAAACAATGGAATTTCCCTCTGATCAGTGAAATTGGATTAAGAAAAACACTTTTTTCGGATATAAAGTATCCGGGAGAGGATTCTTATACCCTTTTTTCAGAGATTCAGGACAGAACAGGGATGAAAGAGGCAAAACTGGTGACGGTGGCATCTCATGATACAGCTTCTGCTGTGCTGGCTGTTCCGGCAGCAGAAAAAGAAAATTTTATCTATATCAGCAGTGGAACCTGGTCTGTGATCGGGATAGAAACCAGGGAACCTGTGATCAATGAAAAGGGATTTCTGGGGAATTTTACCAATGAAGGCGGATTTGGAAAAACGATCCGCTACTGCAGAAGCCTGACAGGAATGTGGCTGATACAGGAATGTATGCGGTGCTGGAAGGAACTGGGACAAACGATCACCTATGATCAGATGGGAGAGGGTCTGAAAGATACAGAAGAATTTATGTGCTTTATCTATCCGGAGAATGAAGCCTTCCAGAAACAGTGTGATATGCCAAAGGCTATCCAGGAGTATTGCCGGAAGACAGGACAGAAAGTGCCACAGTCACAGGCACAGATCGCAAGATGTATTTATGAAAGTCTGGCAATGAACTACCTGGAAACTGTGGAAATATTAAAGGAGCAGAAAAAAGCGGATTATGCCAGGATCTATATTGTGGGAGGAGGATCCCAGGCTGCGTTCCTGAACCAGTGTGTGGCCAATGCCACAGGAATGCAGGTGGCAGCAGGAATCTCGGAGGCAACCTCCTATGGTAATGCATTTGCCCAGCTGTATCATGCAGGAGAATTTCATTCCCAGTGGGAATTTCGGGAAATGTTGAAAAGAGAAGAAAATATCCGATATTATGAACCGGAAAACAAGGATGTCTGGAAGCTTATGTACGAAAGATACAGACGGGTAATAAAGAATGACGGAGGGCAGAGGATTTGAGAAAAATCATGAATAAAGCCGACAGATTTGTTTATGAATTGTGCAATGGCATTGCAATGACAAATCCGCTGGTTACAAATGATGAGCGATATAAGATAATCAGAAGAAAAGATCTGGATCCCGGCAAGGTTACATTGATCAGTGGAGGCGGCAGCGGTCATGAACCGGCACATGCCGGATATGTAGGAAAAGGTATGCTGGATGCAGCTGTATGCGGAGACATTTTTGCATCCCCTACCCAGATCCAGGTATATAAGGCGATTGAAGAAACAAGAAGTGAAAAAGGTACTTTGCTGATCATAAAAAACTACAGCGGGGATCTTATGAACTTTAAAAATGGTGCGGCCCTGGCAGAAGAAGAGGGGATAGAAGTAAAATATGTAGTTGTAAGTGATGATATTGCTGTGAAGGACAGCCTATATACAGTAGGACAGCGTGGCGTGGCAGGAACTGTGCTGGTGCATAAGATTGCAGGAGCTGCTGCAGAAGAAGGTTGTTCCCTGGAGGAAGTACAGAAAATTGCAGCACATGCAGCAGATTCTGTAAAATCGATTGGTTTTGCATTTTCTTCCTGTGTGGTTCCTGCAAAAGGCTCTCCTACCTTCCAGATCTGTGACGGTGAAATGGAGTATGGCGTAGGGATCCATGGAGAACCCGGGATCCAGAGGGAAACATCTGTTACCAGCAGGGAACTGGCAGCACGTATGACCAGCCAGCTTCTTAAGGCGCTTAATATGGAAAATAAGGGAGAGATCGCCATTTTGGTAAATGGCTTTGGCGGAACGGCACTGCAGGAACTGTACGTACTTGCCAATGATGTGCGAAGAGAACTGGATCAGTATGAAAATCTTACAGTGTACCGAAGTTTTGTTGGAAACTATATGACCAGTATTGATATGATGGGGGCATCTCTTACCATTATGAAGCTGGATGAATCTTTAAAGCATTATCTGGACTGTGAATCCTGTGCGCCTGCTTTTCGTGTGGACGGGCCTGTGCCAGTGATCCCTTTCAGGGAAACGGATCTTACTGTAACAGAGGCACAGGTTTTTGAAACAGAAGACTCCTGGAAGTATGTGGGAGAACAGGTATCTCCTGAAAATATAAAATATATGGTTGCTCAGATGGGACAGTGTATCATTGACCATGAGGTGCCTTTCTGTACCATTGATTCTTATGCCGGAGACGGGGACTTTGGGGCAAGCGTGGCAAAGGGATTCAGACAGCTGAGAAACGAATGGCTGATGCTGAAAGAGAAAGACACCATAGAAGGTTTTCTGAAAGCCTGCGGAATGATCATTATTGAGTATTGCGGAGGAGCTTCCGGACCAATTTGGGGTTCTGCCTTTATGGGAGCTGGAAAATGGGCAAAAGGAAAAGTATCTCTGTCTTTGGATGAGTTCGGCGAAATGATGGAAGAAGTAGTAAGAAGCATTCAGAGAACCGGAGAAAAATCCTTTGGCAGAGGTGCAGTTGTCGGTGATAAAACTTTGATCGATGCACTGGTCCCTTATGCAGATACACTTGTTGCATGCGGAAAAAAACAGATGGATATAAAAGAAGCTTTTAAGGAGGCATCTGCGGCAGCTGTGAAAGGAGCAAAGGAAACGGAAAAGATTGTGGCAAGAATGGGGAGAGCCGGTGTGGTAGGAGAGAGAAGTCTTGGACATCCGGATGCAGGTGCTTATGCCCTTGGTGTTATATTCAGTTGGATTACGGAGGCGTTAAAGTAAATATGGAGATGAAAAAAATACGCTTTTTCAGGGATTTGATCCGTATGGCCTGTGATGGATGGCAGCTTGGCTGGCATGAATATCACGGGGGAAATATTACCTATCGAATGAATAAGCAGGAAGCAGAACAGGTACAGCCCTTTTTGACAGAAGATTCTCCATGGGTGGAAATGGAGGAAGGCTTTTCTGTTCTGGGAGACAGCTTCTTTGTTGTTACAGGCAGCGGGGAATGCTTCAGAGATGCATCAGAGTATCCGGAAGAGGTTTTTGGAATCGTAAAGCTGAATGAAAAAGGAACCGCCTATAAGGTGTTGTGGGGACTGACCGGAAATGGGGGAAAACCAACCAGTGAATTTATGCCTCATCTGTTTATACATGAAACAAAGGTGCAGATTGGGGAAGAATATAACAGGATCGTTTATCATGCCCATCCGAAAAAGGCTATTATCCTTACCAGCATACTGGAGCATGACAGCAGAAAAATCACTAGGGCATTGTGGGATATGGAGCCGGAGTGCCCCATGACATTTCCAAAAGGGATCGGAATCATCGACTGGTGTGTACCGGGAACAGTGCAGCTGGCTCAAAAAACCGGTGAACTGATGAAAAAATATAATGTGGTTCTTTGGAGCCAGCATGGAATCCTGGTATCCGCAGCAGACTGTAATGAAACCATCGGGATTGTTCATACGGTAGAGAAATCATCAGATATGTATCTGGAGATTCGGAAATATAAAGAAGAACCGGTTGGCGTGGTAACAGATGAGCAGTATAGAAAACTGGCAGAAGTGTTTCACCTGGATCTGCCTGAGGAATATATTTAGTAAGATAGACCACTTTAGGGAAAAATCCTGAGGTGGTCTTTTTATCTGCAAATTTGTGAATTTAATCTTGAAAAAGTGAGGAAAATGTGCTAACCTGTATTCCTGTGTGTTTATTTTAAATACGAATGACCGCCACAGTCGCACAGAAATAAGGCGGATTCGTAAACTCAGGAGAGTCTCTTCAAAAAAATCCGAGGAAGAGCGCCGAAGGTGTACGCAGCAGTAAAGCTGTCATTCTCTCAGGCAAAAGGATGGAGGAAAAATTATGTTTACACAAATCAACAACTTTATCACATGGTTTGACGGAGTCGTATGGGGACTTCCGCTGATCATTCTGATCCTGATCACAGGATTTCTTTTAACCGTTCGGTTAGGTGTTTTACAGGTAAGGCATTTGGGAAAAGCCCTGAAATTCATGGTAAAAAATGAAGAAGGCGGCGAAGGTGAAGTTACCAGCTTTGGAGCCCTTTGCACAGCATTGTCTGCAACCATCGGTACAGGGAATATTGTAGGTGTTGCCACTGCAATTGCAGCAGGAGGACCGGGAGCTTTGTTCTGGATGATCGTAGCAGCATTCTTCGGAATGGCAACAAAGTATGCGGAAGGCTTGCTGGCAATCAAATATCGAACCATCGATAAAGATGGCCATGTACTTGGAGGCCCATTTTATTATATCGAAAATGGTATGGGCAAACAGTGGAGATGGCTTGCCAAGATTTTTGCATTTTTCGGGGCTGGAGTTGGACTGTTTGGCATTGGTACTTTTACCCAGGTAAATGGTATTGCGTCTGCAGTTAAGAATTTCTTTGACCCGGATACAGTACATACTGTTTCGATCCTGGGAAGAGATTATTCCTGGGCAACAGTGATCGCATGTCTGATCCTTACGGTATGTGTAGGACTGGTTGTACTTGGCGGGATCAAACGTATTGCAAATGTATCACAGGTCATTGTGCCTTTTATGGCAGTTTTATATGTGGCACTTGCATTGATCATTGTTATTACAAATATTACGGCTGTACCTGCAGCCATTGCCCAGATCGTAAAAACAGCCTTTTCAGGAAGTGCCCTGGCAGGCGGAGCGATGGGAACTATGGTTGTAGCTATGCAGAAGGGTATTGCCAGAGGAATCTTTTCAAATGAATCCGGTCTTGGAAGTGCACCGATCGCAGCAGCTGCGGCACAGACAAAGGAGCCTGTACGTCAGGGTCTGGTATCTATGACAGGTACATTTATTGATACGATTGTGATCTGTACCATGACAGGACTTGCCATTGTTATGACAGGAACCTGGAATACAGGACTGGAAGGCGTAGAGATCACCACTGCAGCTTTCCAAAAGGGTTTGCCATTCCCTCCACAGGTGGCATCCTTTGCATTGATGATTTGTCTGGTATTCTTTGCGTTTACCACGATCCTGGGTTGGGATTACTATGGAGAGCGGTGTCTGGAATATTTATTTAACAGGAATCAGGGAGCAGTAAAGACTTATCGTTTACTTTACATCATCTGTGTATTTATCGGACCATATATGACAGTTGCGGCAGTATGGAATATTGCGGATATTTTCAATGCACTGATGGCCTTCCCCAATCTGATCGCTTTGCTTGCATTAAGCGGTGTGGTAGTAAGGGAAACCAAGGATTTCTTTAAACGTCACAAAAATTACGAATAAATATCAAAATATATAAAACAGGGGGCTGCTGCAGCCCTCTGTTTTGTGCATATGGCGTTCTCCTTTTCTGTTTTGCATTCCAATACTGTAATCGTAAGATCTGCTTTTCCAACACTGTAATCGTAATATTGTCTTTTACAAAATAAATGATCTATGGTAGAATGATTCTGATTATATCAGCTGGGAGATGACTCCCACCTCTATAGGTGGTGAGCAACAAGTTGGTATCAGTGGTGGGAGTCAATCCCCCAGCTGATATAGCCTCCGGCAGGATTGCAGAGGTGCGCAGGAGAAGTATGTCATGCAATTGCATGACGCGCACCTCGCAGCAAGAATGCCGAGGCATTCTTGAATAAATATTGAAAAGAAAAACGTGAAGGAGAAAATCATGAGCGAATATATAATTATGACAGATACTTCCGCAGATATTCCGGAAGTAATACTTGCAGAAGGTCACATTCAGCTTATTCCCATGGCGTTTGAATTGAATGGAGAAGAGCGGGTACATTCTGATCCGGGAAAATGGGACAGTAAGGAATTCTATGGTAAACTGCGTGATGGCGGACAGGGCAAGACCTCACAGATTCCTCCTATGGTTTATACAGAATATTTTGAAAAGATCTTAAAAGAAGGAAAAGACATTCTGTATCTTTCTCTTTCAGGCGGACTTACATCTACCTGGCAAAGCTCAAAGCTTGCTGCCACTGACCTGATGGAAGAGTATCCGGACAGGAAGATTTCCTGCGTAGATTCCCATGCAGCTACAGGAGGGCAGGGGATCCTTACCCTGATCGCAAGGAAAAATCAGGAAAAGGGCATGAGCCTGGAGGAGAATACCGCCTGGCTGGAAGAAAACAGAAATAATATCTGCCACTGGTTTACTGTAGATGATCTGGACTTTCTGAAGCGAGGAGGCAGGATCTCACCGGCAATTGCCTGGATCGGCGGCAAATTAAAGATCAAGCCTGTTCTTCGGATCGCTGAGGACGGGACTCTTGCTATTATGGAAAAGGTAAGAGGGTCAAAAGCAGCCCTGAATTATATTTCCGGTAAATATACATCTATTCCGGAAAATTATGATCCTGAGTATCCATATGTATTCCTTTGCCATGGGGATGCACAGGAGCAGGCAGAAAAGTTAAAGGCAGACATTCTTGCAGCAATGCCCCAGGCACAGGTTGTGATCATGCCAATGAGCCCTATTATTGGCGTACATACAGGACCGGGTGTCCAGGCTGTGATCTATTATGGGAAGAACCGGGTCTGATCATAGATCCTGAAGACTGCCAAAGGAATAACCCATGGCTTCCCATTGGGTAAGAAGTTCATCAAGAATATCAGCATTTGTAGAAGAGGTACTGTGAAGCAGCACGATGGCACCAGGATGGATGCGTCCAAGCAGCTTTTCAAAGGCCTCTTCTTTTGTTGGCTGTTTGTCCTGATACCAGTCTACATAGGCAAGACTCCAGAAAAAGGTTTTATATCCCAGTTCTTTTGCCATGGAAAGATTGGCGGGGCTGTAGATTCCTCTTGGGGGTCTATAGTATTTTTGCATAGAGGACCCGGTTGCGGATTGGTAAAGCTCTTCCACATCCTGAAGTTCTTTTTGGAATCCTTGCATGGACGAAATGGAAGACATATCCGGGTGGGTCATAGTATGATTTCCAATGGTGTGGCCTGCCTGGATCATTTTTCTTAAAAGATCCGGATGATCTGAAATAAAGTTTCCCACCACAAAAAAAGCTGCAGATACCTGATGCTTTTTCAGGGCTTCCAGGATCTTAGGCATATTGCCGTTTTCATAACCACAGTCAAAAGTAAGATATATGATTTTTTCTTCTGTGTTTGCAGCATAGTACGCATTATATTTTTCCAATTCTTCTATGGACGCATTTCCAATAGGACGTTTTCCTTTTTCCTGAAAGCTTAAGCCCCAGCTGGTGTTTCCCGAGGACGCGCTGACGCTGCCACAGTCAGGCAGTAACTGCCCGGTGGTTTTGCCAAGCAGGGATCCGGTACAGAAAGCTGCTGCAAAAAGAACCAGGATCATAAGGTGGATTTTTGAGACGGGAAAAAATTTTAAACGGAGATTTTTCATAGAACCTCAGAAGAAAAGATTTGTATCAGTTTATGAGAAATAGTAAAAAATATGTGAAAAAATAAGAGCCATCCGTCTTAGCAACCGATGACTCTTAGCAGTGTTCACTGTCCAATGGAATGTACCTCACTTTCAAAGTTTAATAAAACAATTCAGGTATTTCGCTTAAGTTCTTGGTGGACCGTACCTTCCTTTCTTAGAATATGGGAAAATCAATTCTTATTTCGGTGGTCTGTACCTCACTTTCCTGGAGATTATTTGAATAACAATTCTACGTTTCTGGGGGAATCACTCCTTTTCTTTTTATTATGTTTCCCTTTTGTTTTATGTGCTTACTATAACAGAATATTCTGTATGTGTCAATAGAAAAATAGAAAATAAATAAAAAATATAGCAAATAAAAGACTATAAAACAATAATGTATAAAAAAACAGAAAATTCATGCAATTGCCCGAAGGATATTCGGAAAATGCTGAAATGAAAAAATAAAAGGCAAGACAGAAAGGTGAAAGGCAGGTGAAGATTGTAAAAAGTGTATGCACAGGATGTTGCGGTTTGGGGAGAATAAGGGTATAATATCAAGCGTATTTGACAGAGATAAGGGAGGAACAGATCATGTTAGATCAAATTCTGAAGGACAGACAGGTTCAGGCGATTCTGATCACAGACCCATATAATATGCGCCATGTAAGCGGATTCAGAGGAGGAGAAGGTGCCCTTTATATTTCCGGTACCCAGACCGTCCTGATCACAGATTCCAGATATACGGAAGCAGCAGCAAAGGAAAGCAGTTTTACCGTGCTCCAGGAGTCTAATCAGCATAAAAGAGAAGAAATCCTGAAAGAGTGTATAGAAAAAGAGCAGGTACAGGGTGATTTTGCTTTGGGCTATGAAGACCAGTCAATGCTTTGCTGTGATTTTGCAAAATTAACAAAAGCATTGCCGGTTCAGTGCTGGGTACCTCTTGAAAGCAGCATCAATGACCTGAGACAGGTGAAGACCCAGGAAGAGATCCAATACCTGAAAATGGCTGAGGAGATTGGCGACAGAGCATTTGCAAGGCTTCTGCCTCTTTTGAAGCCAGGAATGACAGAGCTGGAGGCAGCTGCTGAGTTGGAATACCTTATGAAACAGGAAGGGGCAGAGGATCTCAGCTTTAATACCATCGTGGCTTCAGGACTGAACAGCTCTATGCCTCACGCTATTCCAGGTACAAAGAAATTTGAAAAAGGCGATTTTATCACCTTTGATTTCGGATGCAAATATAAGGGATATTGTTCAGATATGACCCGTACAGTAGTCCTTGGAAAAGCAAGTGACAAACAGAAAGAGATCTATAATGTTGTTCTGAAAGCGCAGCTGGCCGGACTGGATGCATTAAAGGCCGGCAAATCCGGAGCAAGTGTAGACAAAGTTGCCAGGGATATTATTGCAGATGCAGGTTACGGAGAGTATTTTGGACATGGACTGGGACACAGCGTAGGACTTTTCATCCATGAGAATCCAAGGCTTTCTCCGTCTGATGACAGCATTCTTCAGGAGAATATGATCGAAACCGTAGAGCCAGGGATCTATGTACCTGGTTTGGGAGGCGTAAGGATCGAAGATATGGTGGTTGTTACAAAAGAAGGTCATATAAATCTGGCCCATTCACCAAAGGAACTGATCGAGTTACCAGTAGAATAGAACATATACCGAGGAGATTATTATGTTAAAACAGTTGTCTATTTTCGCAGAAAACGTAAAAGGTGCCATGCACAAAATGACACAGATCCTTCAGGAGAATGATATCAATATTCTTGGATCTGTTACCAATGACAGTGCTGAGTATGGTATTGTACGTATGGTGGTATCGGATCCGGACAAGGCTGGCAAGGCATTGACCGAAGCAGGATTTCTGTGTAAGCTTACCGATGTCCTGGGGATCGAGGTTAAGGATGAAGTGGGAAATCTTAACAATCTTCTTCAGAGTTTTCTTGACAGTAATGTAAATATTGATTATCTGTACCTGTCCTTTAACAGGGATACAGGACGCCCCATTATGATCCTTCATGTAGAGGATATTCTGGAGGTAGAAGCCTGCCTGAAAAGCAAAGGATTTATTTCCCTTTAAGCTGCAGTCAAAATGAAAATGTGATAAAAGGATCTGTTTTGAATAGAAAATGCTGTTACAGGAAAAACTACCTTCATAAATATCAGGAGGTAAAAACATGTTACGGTATCTTCCTATCAGAAAGATTCACGCAAGACAAGTACTGGATTCCAGAGGCAATCCTACGGTAGAAGTAGAAGTTACAGTAGGAGAAGGTGTGATCGGGATCAATGGATATACAGCAAGAGCAATGGTACCTTCAGGAGCATCTACAGGGAAATTTGAAGCTGTAGAGCTAAGGGATCAGGAAAAAGACAAATATCTGGGGCTGGGTGTGGAGAAAGCAGTCCAAAATGTGAATACGAAGATTGCTGAAGCAGTTCTGGGAGAGAATGCCTTAAATCAGATGTACATTGACCAGATCTTGCAGTACACAGACGGGACAGACAACAAGGGGAATCTGGGGGCAAATGCTACACTTGGAGTATCCATGGCAGTAGCAAGGGCAAGTGCCATGGCCATGAGGATTCCCCTTTATCAATATCTGGGAGGCTGTCATGCCAGCCGGCTGCCTGTGCCTATGATGAATATCCTGAATGGGGGCTGTCACGCAGACAATACGGTGGATCTGCAGGAATTTATGATCATGCCCCTTGGGACGGACTGCTTTCCGGAAGCATTGCGAATGAGTGCAGAAATATATCAGCATCTGAAATGTATCCTCAGACAGAGAAATATGAATACCGGAGTGGGCGACGAAGGCGGTTTTGCACCGGATGTGAAGGACTCCAGGCAGGTTCTGGAGCTGATCATGGAGGCCATTGAAAAAAGTGGTTATCAGCCGGGCAAAGAGATTGGAATCGCAATTGATGCGGCTGCCAGTGAATTGTATGATGAAGAAAGAGGAGTTTATGTTTTCCCTGGAGAAAGTCAGATGACAGGGGAAGAAGTATTACGGGACAGTGGAGAGATGATCCATTATTATCAGACGCTGGCTCAGGATTTCCCTGTTGTGTCTCTGGAGGATGGACTTCATGAGGATGACTGGGAAGGCTGGAAGAATTTGACAAAGGCTCTGGGAAGCCATCTTCAGCTGGTAGGAGATGATCTTTTTGTTACCAATATTAAAAGACTTGGCTGTGGGATCCGTCTGGATGCTGCCAATGCGATTCTGATCAAAGTGAATCAGATCGGAACGGTAACAGAAGCCCTGGATGCTGTGGAAATGGCTCATCGTGCAGGATATCGTTCTGTCATATCCCACCGTTCCGGGGAAACTGAGGACCCTTTTATTGCCGATCTGGCAGTGGCAACAGGAGCAGGGCAGATCAAAACAGGAGCACCATGCAGATCTGAGCGGAATGCCAAATACAATCAGCTTCTTCGGATCCATGAGCATCTGGGTGGACTGGCAATCTATCAGAATCCATTTTCTTGATCTGTTTGTATGTTTTCAGTAATTTTAACAAAACATTATAAAAACATTTTGGAAAAACAGTTGAAATCCCACTTTACCTATGATACAATGAAAAACAGTTGATTAGGAGGTGTAACAGAGTGGAGATTTTAAGAACGATATTGACAGTTATTTTTGCTATAGATTGTATTGCCCTTACCGTAGTAGTCCTGATGCAGGAAGGAAAGTCTCAGGGACTGGGCGCAATTGCAGGAGCAGCAGATACCTACTGGGGAAAGAATAAGGGACGTACCATGGAAGGCGGCCTTGTTAAAGCTACTTCTGTGATGGGAGTTCTGTTCTTTGTGCTTGCTGTAGTTCTGAACCTGAATTTCTAAGCATATTCCAGTGACAGGACAAGCCGCAGGTTTTACAGCTTTATGCTGTGGACATTGTGTATAAGTTAGTAAATGGGAAAGGCTGTTGCATATTACAACAGCCTTTTTTTTATCAAAGGAGATATTTTGAGCGGAAGAAATAATACAGACAAAAGGAAAAAATTCATACTGGAATTAATGGGAGATCCTGTCTACAAGCCTATGCGGCTGCGGGAAATGGCCTCTTTGCTTGGCCTGTCAAAGGAAGAAAAAAGAGAATTGTGGCAGGTGTTGGATGAACTGGAGCAGGAGGGCAAGGCACAGCAGGACAAAAAAGGCAGGTATTCCAAAGTATCCGGTAAAAAGAAAAAAAACAAGATCAGGGAAAAAGATTCAAAAGCTGTAAAAGAATGGAACAGCGGAAAAGAAAAAAACCGGGTTAAAAAAAGACTGACAGAAAATCATTTCCAGGAAGATCTTGCGGATATGCCCAGGTATGAAGGGACATTTATCGGGCACAATAAAGGCTTTGGCTTTGTAGAAACCGAAGAACTGGAAGAGGATATATATATTCCGGAGGAAAATACAGGAACAGCTATGCACCAGGACCGGGTAGTGGTAGTTGTGACCAGGGAGCCGGAGGATGGAAAACGCAGGGAAGGCGCTGTTGTGAAGATCCTGGAGCGGGGTACTATCCAGATTGTAGGTACGTATCAGAATAACCGGGATTATGGCTTTGTTCTCAGTGATAATCCCCGATTTTCCAAAGATATTTTTATTCCCAAGAAGGATTCCAAGGGAGTCCGGGATGGAGATAAGGTGGTTGTTCAGATCACAGATTACGGCACTAAGAACAAAAGCCCAGAAGGTAAGGTGATCGAGGATCTGGGGAGTATGAAAGCGCCAGGGACAGACATCCTGGCTATTGTGAAAAGCTTTGGAATTCCAAGTGAATTTCCGGATAAGGTGCTGCGTCAGGCAGAACGTGTACCGGATCATGTGCTGGATGCAGACAGGGATGGCAGGCTGGATCTGACCCATCTTTTGACGGTTACCATTGACGGTGAGGATGCAAAGGATCTGGATGATGCGATTTCCCTGACAAAAGAGGGAGATATCTATCACCTGGGAGTACATATTGCAGATGTTAGCAATTATGTGCAGGGCGGCAGTGCATTGGACCGTGAAGCCTTGAAAAGGGGCACCAGCGTTTACCTGGCAGACCGTGTGGTGCCTATGCTTCCGGTGCGGCTTTCCAATGGGATCTGCTCCCTGAATCAGGGACAGGACCGCCTTACGCTTTCCTGTCTGATGGATATTGATTCATCAGGAAAGCGGATTTCCTACCAGATCGCAGAGACTGTGATCCGTGTGGATGAGCGGATGAGTTACACAGATGTTAAGAATATTCTGGAGGATACGGATCCACAGGCAAAAGAAAGATATGCATCGTTGATTCCCATGTTTTTCCTTATGAAAGAACTTTCAGGGATCATCCGTGAAAGCAGACATCACAGAGGTTCCATTGATTTTGATTTTCCGGAAAGCAAGATCATCCTGAATGCAGCAGGAAGGGCTATCGATGTAAAGCCTTATGAAGCTAATGTAGCTACCAGGATCATTGAAGACTTTATGCTGATGGCAAATGAGACTGTGGCAGAAGAATACTGTAAAGAGGGAAAACCATTTGTTTACAGGACGCACGATAATCCGGATCCAGAAAAGGTGGAAAGTCTGCTGACCCTATTGCGTAATCAGGGAGTGGCTGTACAGAAGATGGGCCAGGAGATCACTCCCAAGGAGATACAGCAGATCCTGGAGCAGATCCAGGGGCTGGAGAATGAACCGCAGATCAGCCGTCTTACTCTTCGCACCATGAAGCAGGCCAGGTATACTACCCAGTGCAGCGGTCATTTCGGATTGGCTGCAAAGTATTATTGCCATTTCACTTCTCCTATCCGCAGATATCCGGATCTTCAGATCCACAGGATCATTAAAGATAATTTAAGGGGACGCCTGATCCGAGAAGGAAGGACGGAACATTATCAGGAGATCCTGGAGGATGTGGCACAGCAGTCCAGTGCCTGTGAACGCAGGGCTGATGAGGCAGAAAGGGAGTCTGATAAGCTGAAAAAGGCAGAATACATGTCCTATCATCTGGGTGAAGAATATGAAGGGATCATTTCCGGTGTTACTGGCTGGGGCTTTTATGTGGAGCTTCCCAATACAGTAGAAGGACTTGTACATGTAAATACATTACGGGATGATTATTACACCTTTGACAAAGAAACTTATGAACTACGGGGAGACATGACCCGGAAGGTATACAGGCTGGGCCAGAAGGTAAAGGTCCGGGTAGCAGATGCAGATACATTTTTGAAGACTGTGGATTTTACAGTAGTCCATCCGTAAAAATATAAGAAAGGGAGAGAGCCAATGGCGAAGAAACCTGGGATCAAACTGATCGCAAATAATAAAAAAGCCTTTCATGATTATTTTATAGAAGATACCTATGAAGCCGGGATCGCACTAGCTGGCACAGAGGTAAAATCTCTCCGAATGGGGAAATGCAGTATCAAAGAATCCTATGTTCGGTCAGAGAGAGGGGAGATGTTCATATATGGTATGAATATCAGTCCTTATGAAAAGGGGAATATTTTCAATAAAGATCCTCTTCGTGTAAGGAAGCTTCTTCTGCACAGATACGAGATCAACAAGATCGAAGGAAAGCTGAAGGAGAAAGGCCTGACACTTGTACCATTAAAGGTGTATTTTAAGAACAGCCTGGTGAAAGTGGAGATCGGAATGGCAAGAGGAAAGAAACTGTATGACAAACGTCAGGATATTGCAAAGAAAGACCAGAGACGAGAGGCTGAACGAGACTTTAAGGTAAAGAATCTGTACTGATGGAGGCAGCATGAAGAAAGCAGGATTCATGGAGAAAAATCAAATTCAGGATAAAGAGCGACGGATTCGTACTGTGGCAGATTCAAGGACAGAACAGGTACATTTGATTATGCATCAGCACTTAAATGCAGGCGGCCGTCTGTTTGGGGGAATGCTGATGCAGTGGGCAGATGAGGTGGCCAGTGTGGTGGCCATGCGTCATGCAGGCACCAACCGTGTGACCACAGCTGCCATTGATAATCTTCAGTTTAAAGAAGCAACCTATGAAGGAGAGCTTTTGGTACTGATCGGATATGTTACCTGTGTAGGTAATACCTCTATGGAAGTGGAAATCGATACGTATGTGGAAAGGTCAGATGGCATGCGCTATTCTGTGAACCGTGCATTTTTTGTCATGGTGGCAATGGACGAAAACGAGCATCCTATGCAGGTACCGGGGCTTAAGATTTGTACTGAGGCAGAAAAGGGCAGACATGAGGCAGGGCTCCTTAGGAAAAACATGCGGAAGAACCGTATGAAGACAGGATTTTAGAAGATATTCAGTGAAAAGCGGTTATCCTTTTATAAAAACAAAAGTCTAAAAATTGTATGAAATCCTGCCGGGGTTGGTTGACAAGATGGGGATACTCTGTAATAATAAAATAGTATTTTTACTGGATTTGTAACTGTGAGGGTACAGAACAGTTATGATTTATGTCCAGGTCTTTATTGTTTATGATCCAATTTTCGGGAGGAATATATATTATGAAAAAACGTTATCTAATCCTGGCAGGGCTGCTTGTCTGTGTGGCAGCTGTAGCAGGATGTGGATGTGGAAAAAAGAGCAAAGACGATGGAAAACAGTCTGAGACGCAGGTAACAGTAGCACCTGCATCAGATGAACAGAAGAAAGATGGCTCTTCCGGCAGTGACACAGAACTGGTGGATATGGAAAAGAGCACAGATGAAGATATTACCAATATTATGGGAGAGAAGACAAGCACATCTTCCAAGGTGGTTGTGATCAATAAGACAGGTTCTGAAGTTGCCAGGATCTATATCCGTCCTAATTCCGATGAGGATGATGACTGGGGTGATGATCTTGTGAACGGTATGTTTACTTTGAAGGATGGGGATAAGGCCCTGTACTACTTTGAGAAGAATGCCAAGGATGCATCTGGTAATACCGTTTCCAGCTATGACATCCGTATTTCTTACACAGATGAGAATAAGAGCGAGTGCTTCTTCAGAAAGATCCCTCTTCAGAATATCAGCCAGATCACTTTGAAGATGGATGGCTCAGGAGATTCTTCTATTCCCTATGCTACTTACTTAACAGGCAGCAGCAAGAAGGAGACCTCCACACTTACAGAGGTTAAGAAGCGTCTGGGGCTGATCGATGATGATGGACAGAGTACAGATGGAAGCGACAATGATACAGATGTTACACCTACTCCTGGAGTGACCTCTGCACCGGCTGCTACTACTGCTCCTACTCCTACCCCGGATCCTAATAATACAGATCCTACAGACAATAGTGCCAGCGTGGCAGAGCAGTATATCGGGCAGTCCCTGGACAACCTGATCGCAGCATGTGGGGAGCCCCAGGGCAGTGACTATCAGAATGAGCCGGAGACTGGAGAGACAGGCTACCATTATTATCCATCTTTTACAGTTTCTACTACTGTGGACGAGAGTGGGAATGAGATTGTTGCAGGTGTATGGTAATAAGTACTGCCATTTGGCAGGAGCAGGTTACGACGAGCAGAGTGAGCATTAACCAGAGAATAATCGAAGCAAAGGCAGGATTTTACAATGGAAATGAAAAGAGTACTATTAAAATTAAGTGGTGAGGCACTGGCAGGCCCTAAGAAGACAGGCTTTGATGAGGCTACAGTGATCGGAGTTGCGAAGCAGATCCACCAGATCGTATCTGAAGGTCTTCAGGTAGGGATCGTGATCGGAGGCGGCAATTTCTGGCGGGGACGTACCAGCGGTGCCATGGAGCGCAGCAAGGCAGATCAGATTGGTATGCTCGCTACTATCATGAACTGCATTTATGTATCCGATATCTGCAGATATGTAGGCCTTTCTACAGAGATTTATACGCCATTTACCTGTGGTGCATTTACCAGACTGTATTCCAAGGACAGCGTAGAGGAGAGCTTTGCACAGGGTAAGGTAGTATTTTTTGCCGGTGGTACAGGTCATCCTTATTTTTCTACAGATACAGCGACTGTGCTTCGTGCAGTGGAGATCAGCGCAGATGCTATCCTTCTTGCAAAAGCAGTGGATGGTATTTATGACAGTGATCCCAAGGTAAATCCGGATGCAGTGAAGTATGATGAGATTTCCATACAGGAAGTGGTTGATAAGAAACTGGCAGCTATGGATCTTACTGCATCTATTATGTGTCTGGAGCAGAAGATGCCTATGCTGGTATTTGGTCTTGAGGAAGAGAACAGTATTGTAAATACTGTTCATGGTAAATTCTCCGGTACAAAAGTAACCGTGTAGAAAATAGAGAATAACAGGAGAGGGAGATTGAACAATGGATGAGAGAATTCAGAAATATGAGGACAAAATGAAAAAGACCCTGAGTGGTTTTGAGACAGAGCTTACAACGATCCGTGCAGGACGCGCTAATCCGCATATCCTTGATAAGCTGACAGTAGATTACTATGGAACACCTACCCCCCTTCAGCAGGTAGCCAATATTACCGTTCCTGAAGCACGTTTGATCCAGATCCAGCCATGGGAGAACAGTCTGATCAAGAAGATCGAGAAAGCTATTCTGTGTTCTGACCTGGGCCTGAATCCAAGTAATGACGGCAAGGTGATTCGTCTTCTTTTCCCGGAACTTACAGAGGACCGTCGTAAAGAGCTTGTCAAGGATGTTAAGAAGAAAGGGGAAGCAGCGAAGGTTGCTGTCCGCAATATCCGCAGGGATGCCAATGATGCTTTCAAGAAACTGAAAAAAGAAGATGTTTCTGAAGATGAAGTAAAGGAACTTGAAGAGAAAGTCCAGAAACTGACAGATAAGTATATCAAGGATGTAGATGCTGCAGTTGATAAGAAATCCAAAGAAATTATGACAGTATAAGCGCTATATATGGGAGGACTGCTGCAAATAAGGCATTGTCTGTTTGCGGCAGTCCTTTTGTGCAGTCTTAAAAGAAGGAGAGAATATGAAGGTACCCAATCATGTTGCGATCATTCTGGATGGGAATGGCAGATGGGCGAAAGCAAAGGGCATGCCAAGAACTTACGGGCATGTAAAAGGCTGTGCCAACCTGGAAACCATTTGTGATGATGTAAAAGACTTAGGAATCAAATATCTGACAGTATATGCGTTTTCCACAGAGAACTGGAAGCGTTCCAGGGATGAGGTGGAAGCGCTGATGAAGCTTTTTAGAAGCTATCTGAAAAAGTGTGTGAAAATTGCAGAAAGAAATAAAATGCGGGTGAAGATCATAGGAGATACCTCTGTATTTGATGAAGTGATCCGGGAGAGGATCCACTACCTGGAAGAAGTATCTAAGGATTATGACGAACTGTATTTCCAGATCGCACTGAATTATGGCAGCAGGGATGAGATTACCAGAGGTATGCGAAGGATGGCACAGGATGCTGCAGAAGGGAAGCTGATTCCGGCACAGATTACAGAGGAAACCATAGAGGGATATCTGGATACTGCTGGAGTACCAGATCCGGACCTTCTGATCCGCACAAGCGGAGAACTGCGTCTGTCCAATTTTCTCTTATGGCAGCTGGCATATACAGAGTTTTATTTTACAGAAGTTCCATGGCCGGATTTTGATAAACAAGAATTAATCAGAGCCATTGAGAAATATAATCAAAGAGACAGAAGATACGGTGGGGTAAAGGAGGAACAGCATGTTTAAAACAAGACTTATAAGCGGGATCCTGCTGGTAGCAGTGGCACTTCTTACGATCATGAGCGGCAGTTACGTACTGTTTTTTACCCTTCTCGGGATTTCCCTGATCGGTATGCAGGAATTATATAAGGCCATGCAGGTTCATAAAGAGAAGTTTACTCTTCTGGAGATCACAGGCTATGTGGGGGCTGTGGTATATTACATTGCCATGGCAGCAGACTATGAGAAATATGGCATGATGGGCTTGATCCTGGCATTGATCCTTCTGCTTTTTGTATATGTGTTTACATATCCAAGATTTCATGCAGGAGGAGTAATGGAAGCCTTTTTCGGGATCGTCTATGTTGCGGTTATGCTTTCTTTTATTTACCTTACCCGTAATCTTACAGATGGCAAGTATATTGTGTGGCTGATCTTCTTATGCTCCTGGGGATGCGACACCTGCGCTTACTGTACAGGTATGCTCATCGGTAAGCACAAGATGGCTCCTGTACTAAGCCCTAAGAAATCGGTGGAAGGAGCTGTAGGAGGTGTGGCAGGAGCCGCACTTCTGGGTGCATTATATGCAGCAGCCACCGGTGGTAAAGTGGCAGAGTATGCCTTGATCTGCGCGGTTGGAGCGCTGATCTCCATGGTAGGCGATCTGGCTGCTTCTGCCATCAAGAGAAATCAGGGAATCAAGGATTACGGCAAACTGATCCCGGGACATGGAGGAATCCTTGACCGTTTTGACAGTGTGATCATTACTGCACCGGTAATCTATTATCTGGCAACCCTGATCCTGGGCTGATCTATATAGGAAGAGAGGATGCACTTTTTATGAAAAAAATAGCAATTTTAGGTTCTACCGGATCTATAGGCACCCAGACATTGGATGTAGTCCGGGGCAATAACGATATACAGGTTCTTGGTATCAGCGCAGGGAGAAATATCCTTAAGCTGGAAGAACAGGTACGGGAGTTCCATCCCAGGCTGGTAGCTGTATGGGATGAACAGGCTGCAAAAGACCTGCAGATACGGATCGCAGATCTGCCTGTAGAAGTGGTTTCGGGTATGGACGGTCTGCTTCAGCTGGCAACGATGGATGAGACAGATATACTTGTGACGGCTGTGGTAGGGATGATCGGGATCCGTCCTACTATGGAAGCCATCTGTGCAGGAAAAGACATTGCACTTGCCAATAAAGAGACCCTGGTAACAGCCGGGCATCTGATCATGCCCCTTGCAAAGGAAAAGGGAGTACAGATCCTGCCGGTAGACAGTGAGCACAGTGCCATTTTTCAGGCTATTCATGGAGAAAACAAAAAAGAGATCCATAAGCTTCTGATCACAGCCTCCGGCGGACCTTTCAGAGGAAGAAAACGGGAAGATCTGCAGCAGGTGACTGTGGCAGATACATTAAAACACCCTAACTGGGTTATGGGACAGAAGATCACAGTAGATTCAGCAACCCTGGTGAATAAAGGACTTGAGGTAATGGAAGCAAGATGGCTGTTTGATATGGATCTTGATCATATTCAGGTAGTGGTACAGCCTCAAAGTATTATCCATTCCATGGTTGAATTTAAAGATGGGGCAGTGATGGCACAGCTTGGGACACCGGATATGCGCCTGCCCATCCAGTATGCCCTGTATTATCCTGAGAGACGTTATCTGGATGGGGAACGCCTTGACTTCCATAAACTCAGGCAGATCACCTTTGAAGAACCGGATATGGATACGTTCCTGGGGCTTCCAATGGCAATCCAGGCAGCGCAGGCTGGAGGCAGCATGCCTACTGTCTTTAATGCAGCCAATGAGCTGGCAGTGAAGCTATTTCTTCAGGAAAAGATCCGTTTTCTGGATATTTATCAGATTATCGGGCAGTCTATGGGAAGACATAAAGTGATCCGGCATCCGGATCTGGATCAGATTCTGGATGTGGAAAAAGAAACCTATCAGTGGATTGAAAGCAGGTGGTAGATTGAAGATCATTCTGGCAATCATTATTTTCAGTGCAATTGTATTGTTTCATGAGTTGGGACATTTTCTGCTGGCAAAGAAAAATGGGATCGTAGTTACAGAGTTTTCCCTGGGAATGGGGCCAAGGCTTGTAAGTACGGTAAAGGGAGGAACCAGGTATTCTCTGAAGCTGCTTCCTCTTGGCGGATCCTGTGCCATGCTGGGGGAGGATATGGAGGATGACCGGCCTGGCACTTTCAATGCGGCATCTGTCTGGGGACGGATCGCAGTGGTGGCAGCAGGTCCTGTTTTCAATTTTATTTTGGCATTTGTACTTTCGGTGATCATGGTTTCTCTGGCAGGATATGACCCTGCAGAGGTACTGGATGTAAAGACTGAATCTTCAGCAGAGAAGGCAGGTCTTCAGACAGGAGATGTGATCACGGAATATGAAGGATATACCATTGATCTATCCAGGGATCTGTACCTGTATACGTATTTTAATCCTGCACAGGAAGACAAGACCGTACACATGACGGTAGATCGTGACGGTCAGGAGATCAATCTGGCCTTTAAGCCGGATGTATCTGTCAGGTATCTGCTTGGCTTTAACAGAAGCGATGCTTCCTCTATGGAGGTGGAATCCCTGATCCAGGGAATGCCTTTGGAGGAAGCTGGTCTTCAGGCAGGGGATGTGATCACATCCATTAACGGGGTTAAAGTGGCAGACGGAGATGAATACCAGGCATATATTGATGAGCACCCGCTTTCCGACGAGCCTGTACAGATCACTTATGAGCGAAATGGACTGGAATATGATGCCACCATTACGCCAAGGGAATACCGTACCCCGGATCTTGGATTTTCCTATAATGCAGGTTATCAGAAGACAACAGGGATGGCTGTATTGAAATACAGTGCCTATGAAGTAAAATATCTGATCCGCTCTACCATTATGAGCCTGAAAGAGCTGATCACCGGACACCTGGGGATCAAGGATCTGAGCGGACCGGTAGGTGTGGTGGATGCCATCGGTACCACCTATGAACAAAGCAAAAAAGAAGGAACACTTGCAGTATGGGTAAACATGATCTATATGGCAATCTTTCTTTCTGCAAACCTGGGTGTTATGAACCTGCTCCCCATCCCTGCACTGGATGGAGGAAGGCTTATCTTCCTGGTGATTGAAGCAGTGCGGAAAAAGCCGGTGAACCGTCAGGTGGAAGGGATGGTTCATTTTGCCGGGCTGATGCTCCTTATGCTTTTGATGGTGGTAGTGATGTATAATGATCTTCTGAAGATTTTTTAATGTAATATTTTATATCTGAGGTCTGGAAAATCCGGGCCTCTTTTTGTTGCCCCAAAACCGGCACAAGATTCTACCTTGGTTCATATGCTAATCTGAAAAGCATTTTTTGAGGGACTATATGGGGGCAGTTTCAAAAATTCATGCCATGGAAGAAAATATAGACAAGGGAAAGCTTCAGGTAACAATAAGATCAGGGACAGACAATCATCCGGTAGAAAATGCGTTGGTCAGAATATCCTATACCGGTGACCCGGACAGCTTTGTTGAAGAGGTACGCACAGACGAATCCGGTCAGACACCGGTACTGGAATTAAAGTCTCCGCCTTTGGAATACAGTATGAGTGCAGACCAGGAAAAGCAACCATATGCAGAGTATACTGTACAGGTAGAAGCAGAAGGATATGAAAAGGAAGAGGTGGCCGGAACAGAAGTGTTGCCAAAAGTACTGGCAAAACAGCCAGTTCTGCTGGCGGCACGGAATATAACTGATTCTTATCAGAGGATTGTGATACCCCCTCATACATTGTTCGGGGATTATCCGCCTAAGATTGAAGAGGCAGAAGTAAAGCCAATAGAGGAATCCGGTGAGATCGTTCTTAGCAAAGTGGTAATTCCGGAATACGTTGTGGTTCATGACGGACCAGCCAATGACCCATCAGCATCCAATTATTATGTTCGGTACAGAGACTATATAAAAAATGTGGCGAGCAGTGAAATCTATGCCACCTGGCCGGACGATACCATCCGGGCAAATGTGCTGGCTATCATGTCATTTACATTAAACCGTGTATATACGGAATGGTACCGGAATGTTCACTAATTCGGTATTGCAGGAACATTCAGTTTGATGAGTTATGTATTAAAGTTCATGGAAAAAACGCTTATACCATAGAGAATAACAAGAATAGGGAAGATTAAAGAACTGCCTAAATTGGACTTTCCATATTAGTGCGAATACTGTATAGTATAAAATATAAGCAGTAGTCTAAATTTTCTAATAAGCGATTTTTCAGGCAATATCTGCCACTGATTCCAAAGATAAAAATACATAATTTTAAAGAGATTAAGTATTTGATAAAACTTGTCAAAATGTTATAATGTAGGTACAAAAAGGAGTGTTATATGAATAATACGATTTTTGATGATGTGTTCCGTACAATGATTGAGAAGATGCCATATCTGGCAGTACCGCTGATTAACGAGGTATTCCATACATCATATCCGGAAGATGTGAAGATCACACAGCTTCGTAATGAACATCAGCAGGAGGATGGAGAGATCATTACAGATTCTTGTCTGCTGATCGGGAAAAAAATGTATCATATTGAATGTCAGAGCACAGATGATACGACAATGGTTATTCGTATGATTGAGTATGATTTTGCGATCGGCATAGAACATGCAGAGAAACAAGGACGCAGATACAGGATAGAATTTCCAAAGTCCTGCGTACTATTTCTGAGAAGTTCTGGAAATACGCCGGATTATCTGAAAGCAGATGTGGTTTTTCCAGATGGAAATACATACTTATATTCCATACCGACTATAAAAATGGCTGACTATACAAAAGACAGCATTTTTGAGAAAAATCTGTTAATGTTGTTGCCGTTTTATATTATGAGATACGAGAAAAAAGGACATGATTTTAATAACAATCCAGAATTATTTCAGGTACTCTTAAATGAATACGAGGAAATTCGGATAAGTCTGGAAAAAGAACTGACAGAAACAGGAAGATCGGAGCTATATACAGATCTGACGAAACTGATTGTAAAGATTGCGGATTATATTTTTCAAAAAGAAGAGGATGTCCGGAAAGGAATAGGTGAGATAATGGGTGGAAAAGTTCTGGAACTGGAATCTGAAAGACTTAAAGCAGAAGGAAAAGCGATTGGTCAGGCTCAGGGAGAAAATCGCTTGGGAAGCTTGATTACTAGACTGATCCAAGATCAGAGAACTGAAGAAATTCCAATTGTATCAGTAGATTCTAAGCGACGTGAGCAGTTATATAAAGAATATAATCTTTAAGAAGAATGTTGATACCTCTATCCTATAATAAAGCTGATAGACCATGCTTTAGGGAATATCAGCAGGACCAGACGTCGCAGAAAAAATATCTGGATTTTCTGAGAGCATGGCTTAAGGATAAAGATTATATTGCTATGGCTTATATGACTGGCATTCTTCCTGTAAAAAAATATGGATCACATTCTGCCTTGAATATGTTTATGGAGTATTCTATGACAGATCCCGGCAATCTGGCAGAATATTTTGGCTTTACTGAGAGGGAAGTGTCAGTTCTTTGTGAGAAATATGAAATGAGTTTTGATGATGTAAAAACATGGTATGATGGTTACAAATTTATAGTGCATCGACAGTCGGGTGATGAGTATTTTTCTATGTATAGCCCGAAATCTGTTGTTGAAGCAATGTTAAGACATAAATTTGGTACTTACTGGAATCAGACAGAAACATATGAAGCGTTAAAAACTTATATTCAGATGGATATGGATGGGTTACAGAATGCAATTGTCAGAATGCTTGCAGGTGAATCAATAAAGGTGAATGTGGGTACGTTCAGTAATGATATGATTACATTTGCTACTAAGGATGATGTATTGACATTGCTTGTCCATTTAGGATATCTGGATTATGATGGTACAAAAGAAATGGTCAGTATCCCTAATAAAGAGGTTGCTCAAGAGTATGTAAACGTAATTAGTACAATGAATTGGCATGGCGTAGCTGATTCTGTGGAATCATCTCGCAAACTATTAGAAGCATTGTGGGAAGGGGATGCAGATGCCGTGGCAGCGGGAATTGAGAAAGCACATGATGAAATTTCAATTCTACAATATAATGACGAAAATTCACTTAGCTGTACGATTAATCTTGCATTTTATTTTGCAAGGGAATATTATACGATAGTTCGTGAATTGTTTACAGGTAAAGGGTTTGCTGATGTATGTATGATTCCACGTAAACGATATGTGGATAAGCCGGCGATAGTCATTGAATTGAAATGGGATAAAAGCGCAGTTGGTGCATTAGATCAGATTAAAGAAAAACAATACGGAAATGCATTAAAAGACTATCAGGGGAATTTATTGCTGGTTGGTATTAATTATAATAAGACGACTAAGAAGCATGAATGTGTCATAGAGACTATGCATAAATGAAAAGTTGGGAAGTACATGAGAATTGAAATGATAGATCGAATGAGTCATGGGAGGAAGAGATATGTATTGTACAAGATGTGGAAGAAAGCTGGAAGAAGGGGAGGTATGCACCTGCACACAGGATCAAAAGAATAAGAAGGTACAGGAGAAGGCTCCCACACAGTCATCTAACGAGAATCAGAAGGCAGTGGAAACGGCGCAGGAGCAGTCGTCAAAACAGGCAGAATGGCTGCAGGAGAGTGGTACACAGGCACTTAAGTGTATCAAAGAATTTCTTGGAAAAGTGTTACAGATCCTGAAGAAACCTGTTTCAGAAACAGAAAGGCTTGCAGCTGAAAATACGAAAACAACAAGCATGCAATTTATTTTGGTAAAAGCAGCGATCGTATTGATCCTTGTGTTAGTGACTACAGCAGGAATCAGAAAAGAATACGGCGGTATGATCGAAGTACCATATGCCAGCGTGTTGATCCTTACATTGCTAACTACCATTGGATACGACTGTATGGAAGCACATTTTATGAATTTTTTTGGCAGGGCATTTGGCGGTATTACGTCTGTTAATAACATGTACTGCGTAGTTGGTGTTCGGGCAGTATTTGATTTTGTACTGATGGTGGTTACTGCAATTTTATCTGTTTTTTCAGACAGTCTGGCAGTATGTGTTTATCTTGGGATTATGATGCTGATCCCCTTTGTTCAGTTTGCTTCGTTCAGGGCTGCCATTAATGCAGATGAAAATAAAAAGGTGTATGCCTTTTTTGTATCTAAGCTCTGTAGTATTCTGATCATAGGCATTTTAGTATATCTGATTGGCAAAGATACGGTAAATGATATGATGAGTACGTTATCATCCGGGTTTTACAGTGCCTTTTAAGAAAGAAAAAACGTACATATAATCCCAGTATAAGGAATACAGCTGTAATAAGAATGATCGGGGCTGGAGTATGTATGAAAGATTCTGAACATAATCATGAATATGACTGTGTGGAAATGCTGTCGGAGTCCGGGATAAAGCTATATTTGGAATTTCCGAAACAAGCAGAGATGAACGATATAAAGATCCTGCAGGAAGCAAGGGAAATCCTTTCGGGAGTGCTGAAAGAAAGCCTGACCCGGTCAAAAGGCGGTTTATTGCATGAAGAAAGTGCGGATCCTGTTAAGAGTAAGCTCTAATCAGCAGCTGGAGGCAGACGGTGATTTAAGCGTGCAAAGGCAGCTGGTGACCGAATACATACAGCAGCATCCGGACTGGAAGCTGGATGCAAAGGAGTATTTTGAAGGAAGTAACAGCGGTTATCAAAATGCTGTTACTGACCGGGATGTGCTACAGGAAGCACTGGAGGACGCACGAAAGAAAGAATATGATATTCTGGTTGCGTACAAGGACGACCGGATAGGACGCCGTATGTGGGAGATCGGTGCTTATGTGATGTCACTGAAAAAATACGGCGTAGATATTTATACTGTGAAGGACAATTGCATCTCACCGGAATCAGACGATATTATGGGGCAAATGGTGCTGGCACTTCGTTATGGGAATGCACAGAAAAGCAGTTCAGATACCGGCATGCGGGTAAAAGATACTGCAAAAAAGCTGGTACAACAGGGGAAATTTATGGGTGGCAAAGCACCCTATGGATACAAACTGGAACTGTCCGGAGAGATCAGTAAACATGGTCGGGCGCTGAAGCACCTTGTGATCTGGCAGGAACAGTGTGAGGTGGTTCGATTTATCTATGAACAGGCCTTACATAAGGAATATGGCTCTGTAAAAATCGCCAAAATCCTGAACAGCCATGAAAAGTATAAGCACATGGCTCCCAATGATGTGTGGAAAGCCGGAACCATCACCAGTATCCTGACCAATCCCATATATGCGGGGTATACAGCATACAACAGAAGAACCAGGATTGATGGAAAATACCACAAGATCGGTAGTGAGAACTGGATCCTTGCGGCTACGCCTGATCCTGGTATTTCTATTGTTGATGCAGATGCATGGAACCGGGTTCAGTATATGCGAAAAGAAAGAGCGGACAGAATTGCTAAAACTGAAGACCAGCAGAAACGGGATTCTGTGGTGATCCGGAATCATCTGGGTACTTTAGCCCTTATTGATGTTCTGTATTGCAGCTGCTGTGGGTGTAAAATGACCAATGGCACCCGATATAATTATTGGAAAATAAAGGGCACCAAAGAACAGAGATCCAGTAAGACCAGAGTTTATAAATGTCAGAACAAGGATAGGGGAATACCTCATCCGGGAACAGGGGCATACAGGGCAGATAAGATTGAATTAATTGTTTTTGAGATCATTTCTGAATATGTAGAAAAGCTTCAGAAAAACAAAGATGTGGCCGAAGAAATTAAACTTTATAAGCAGTCCGAAAAGAAGACATTAATAGCAGCATTGGAAAAAGAATGTCAGGCGCTGGACAGGATCAAGAAAAGAATTAATGTGATGGAAGATCAGATTCCACAGGCTATGACCGGGGAATATCCATTGTCCTTAGAGGAACTTGTTCCTCTGATAGATAAGCAGAAACAGGCGTGTACCCGACAGCAGAAAATAATTAAGGAAAAAGAAATGATACTGGAAAGCATGGACAGACCCGATTCTGAATGGAAGCTTTCCACGGAAAATGTTCCTACATGGAAGCAGGTATTTATGGGTGCAGATCCCCATACCAAAAGGATTCTGATCAATAAACTGGTAGAAAAAATCCACATAAAGGAGAAGCAGATAACAGTACGGTTCCGCATCCCGTTGGAGGAATCTGACACTTTATTGGTTGAATCATGAGATATGAGCAACGGTCTGCGAACTTTTGCCAGCACTTGCTATTTGACAGGGCAGATGATAAAATTAAGTTATATTTATTTTTATCTACTACTTCAGACGGAAGGAGGGATTACAGAAATGGGAGAACTGTTAAAGCTGCCAGTAGGGATTGATGATTTTGAAAAGATACGTAAAGAAAAGTTTTATTATGTGGATAAAACTAAGCTGATTGAACAGATCCTTGAACAGTGGGGAGAAGTAAACCTGTTTACCAGACCACGTCGTTTTGGAAAAACATTGAATATGAGTATGCTCCAGCATTTTTTTGAGATCGGAACTGATAAAGCTTTGTTTGATGGGCTTTATATTTCAGGTAAATCAAAACTCTGCGAAGAATATATGGGACAGTTTCCGGTAATATTTCTGTCGCTCAAAGAAGTGGACGGACTTACTTTTGCAAGTGCTAGATATCGTTTGACTGAATTAGTGGGTATAGAAGCAGAGCGTTTTTCTTTCCTGGCAGACAGTGATAAACTATCAGAAAATGAAAAAGAAAAGTACAGGACATTGATCAGGCTGTGCGATGGAAAATATTCCATGGGTGAGGAATTACTGAAATCTTCTCTGAAAATATTATCTCAGCTTTTATATAAGTACTATGAAAAGAAAACCATTATTATAATAGACGAATATGATGTCCCATTAGATAAAGCCTTCCAACATAATTATTACAAAGAAATGGTATCATTGATTCGGGGATTATTTGGTCAGGCCCTTAAGACGAATAATGCCCTGCAGTTTGCCGTTTTAACAGGATGTCTCAGGGTATCTAAAGAAAGCATTTTTACAGGCCTGAATAATTTTAAAGTGCTTTCTATTACAGATGCCCGCTTTGATGAACAGTTTGGATTTACTGACGAAGAGGTTATCAGGCTTTTGCATGACTATCATCTGGATGACCATTTAACTGAGACGAAAGAGTGGTATGATGGATATCATTTCGGAAATACGGATGTTTATTGTCCTTGGGATGTGATCAATCATGTAGACCGGCTTCTTGGGGAGCCAGGCGCGGAACCCCAGTCATATTGGATCAATACCAGTGGTAATGACCTTGTAAAAAGATTTATTTCCAAAGCGGATAAAACTACTAGGAATGAGATTGAGCGTCTGATTGCCGGGGAGTCTATTGTGAAAGCTGTCCGAACAGAACTGACTTATGATGAGATAGACGACAGTATAGATAATCTTTGGAGTATTTTGTTTACAACTGGTTATCTTACACAGAAGGGAAAGCCAGAGAGGGATGTTTATCATCTGATTATTCCAAACAAAGAGGTACGGGATGTTTATATCCTTCAGATCAGAGAATGGTTTAACAATACAGTTCTCCATGATACAGAGCCGGTGAGAGAACTTTTGCAGGCATTTGAAAACGGAGATGTCGGAATTATTGAGAAACAGCTTACCAGAATTCTTGGGAACACAATTAGCATTTTTGATACAAAGGCCCGGAGTGAAGAGAAGGAAATCTTTTATCACGGAATACTTCTGGGACTATTAAGGTGTGAATCAAACTGGCTGATCCAGTCAAATATAGAGTCAGGGGATGGGCTTGTAGATATATTGGTTGAGCCGGAAGATCCTGATGCGGGGATGATTATTGAATTAAAGTATGCACAGACATTTGATGGATTGGAAAAAGCATGTGAAAGGGCAATGAGTCAGATACGGGAGCGACGTTATGATGAACGCCTTCGTAACGAGGACAGAAATAATATACTGGCATATGGGATTGCTTTCTGTAAAAAGAAGTGCAAAGTGATCGTTGAAAGAATGTAAAGAATAAATTTTTATATAACAGTGATTGTGAGAAAATGGAGAAGAGAAACTATGATTTGAGGGGGCTTGTCGGCCCCCTCAAATTTATGCCCAGTCATTTTGGACTTCATTTAATTTTGGGTTAAGTAACTTTTCAAGATTAACAAAAGCAGCCTTCCAGGCCAGTTCAAAAGTAAGATTAAACTGACCAATAATGCCTGTTCTGTAAATATCATTTGTTTCTGCAAACTTAAAATCAGCATTTTTCAGTATAGACAGGCAGTTTGAAAAATTATCAAGCTTTTTCATAAATGACAACACCATCCTTTTTTATTTCTTTATTTAGTTCATCTGAAATTGGCAAATCTGCCTGTACAATATCAAACATTAATAGAGAATTGATTTTTTCTTTCACATCCCAATAAAAACTGTCAAAATCTCCACCGTATACTGCAATATCGATATCGCTTCTTTTGGTGTTAGTACCTCGTGCACGGGAACCAAATAATATAATTCTTGTGACGGAATACTTTCGGGCATAAAAAAAAAGCTCTCTTAAAACCCGATCCGGAAGATCATATCCTATTTTCAGTGACCTCCATGTCTGATGTTGAATAAGAAATTGTAGTCAGGATTTTTCTATAGAATAGCATATTTGAAAATAATTAACAAGCATGGCTAATCCAATCCTGCATTGCCAATTCCATATCCAATTCCATATATATGCACGGAATGTGCGTGTAATCCTGAATGACTATATAACAGGTGGTACCGGAATAAAGGCTATGATTTTACCATTACTTCATCTACAGCCTATGATCATAAATGGATTCGGGGAAGGAATATTTTTGATTCCATTGAACGGATCGTGGATGAACTTTTTGAAAACTATCTTTCCAGGCCAAATGTGCGTCAGCCGATCCTGACCCAGTATTGTGATGGCCGGAAGGTAGAGTGCCAGAGCCGTGGGTGGATGACACAGTGGGGGAGCAAGGCTCTGGGTGACAGAGGATATTCTGCTATAGAAATCCTCAGATATTTTTATGGGAATGATATGTATATCAATGTAGCCGAGGAAATCTCAGGAGTTCCTGCCTCGTGGCCAGGGTACGATCTGGATATTGGTGCGTCCGGAAGTAAGGTTCTGCAGATCCAGGAGCAGTTAAATGCCATCAGTCAGGCATATCCTGCACTTCCAAGGGTAAATGAGGACGGAATCTATGGACCGCTTACAAAGGCTTCTGTGCGGAAATTTCAGAACATTTTCGGCCTTCCGGAAACCGGGATCGTGGACTACAGTACCTGGTACAAAATCCAGGAAATCTATGTAGGTGTCACCCGGATCGCAGAGCTTCAGTAAACATAAAATCTGCTGGGATGTACAAATAAAAGAATGAATCAATAATATGTGCGTTTATTATTTTTATTTGTAAAAAACGGTGGTACAATATACGTAAACATAAAAAGGACATGAGAGTACAAATGAAGAAAAAACTGAGAAACGGATTATTGATATTTTTATTCCTTCTGCTTATTCCGCAAATGGTGTGGGCCGGGGATATGCAGGTGCATTTTCTGGATGTAGGTCAGGGTCTATCTATATTGGTGCAGTCAGAAGGAGAGAATCTTCTTTATGATGGAGGTGGCAGGGATGCTTCCAGTTATGTGGTTTCCTATCTGCAAAATCAGGGCGTGCAGCAGTTGGATTATATGATTGCATCACATTATGATGCAGATCACATCAGCGGGCTGGTTGGCTGTCTTAGCAGTTTCCCGGTAGAGAACCTGATAGGGCCGGATTATGTGCATGATTCCCAGCTGTATACTTCTTTTATGGGTAAGGCAAAACAGATGGGATTAAAGATGCAGCATCCATCGGTTGGGGATGTGTATCCTGTTGGCAGTGGGACTTTTACTGTGTTGTCACCGCAAAATGCCAGTGATCAGGATAGTAATAACAGCTCTGTTGTGATCCGGCTGGATAATGGAGAAGACAGCTTTTTATTCACCGGAGATGCAGAACATGACAGCGAGGAACAGATGGTATCAGCCGGGCTTGACCTGGAATGCACAGTACTGCAGGTAGGCCATCACGGCTCAGCAAGTTCCACAAGCTGGGATCTTCTTCAGGCAGCAGTGCCTGAATATGCAGTAGTTAGCTGCGGCAGTGGGAACAGTTACGGACATCCGGATGCAGATACCATGGAAAAACTGCAGTCCATGGGGATCCAGGTATTACGTACGGATAAACAGGGAACAGTGACAGCGTACTCCGGAGGAAACGGGATCACCTGGGATGTTTCTCCTTGTGATGATTATACACCTGGGAATCCGGACGATACCGGCACAATGGCAGGCGATGCAGGTGTTGCTGCATATACGTACACACAGGGAGCAACCGAAAACAGCCAGAGCACTGATGCAGATACACAGGATCTGGGGGATGGAAACTCTGATCAGGAAACCGAAGCAGAGCAGCAGGTCTGGATCTCTGCAACTGGAAGCAAGTATCACAGCAGACCAGACTGTGGGAATATGAATCCTTCTAAGGCAGTGGAAATGCCGGTGGATCAGGCTGTGGCACAGGGGTATGAGGCCTGCAAAAAATGCTGGTGACAGCCACCTGGTGTGAGAGCAGATAAATCATAGATGAATAGAAAAATCCGTGTAATCATGATTTTGGTGTTTTGACACCAAAATCATTACAAACATTCTGAGAAAGAAATTCTAAAAAATATCTTGACTTCTGAAAAATGATTTGCTATAATTCTATCTGTTGCGAGGGCGAAAGACAAAAAGCCCATGAAATGCAGCATGCGGAAGTGTCGGAACTGGCAGACGAGCAAGACTAAGGATCTTGTGAGCATTGCGCTCGTGTGGGTTCAAGTCCCATCTTCCGCATTAAGTAAGAAACCTTTTGGATGTAAAGGTTTCTTTTTTTATGCATTTATTCTTTTTTTAATGGAGAAAATCTGTTATACTTAATAAGTATGACAAAAATTGGGAAACTTAACAGGGTATACATTAGTATACCTGAATAAAAATGGTGGTGTAGAATATTTGAAAGAACAGACAAGAGTAACATTCACAAAGGAGGAACTGGCTGCTAAGGTAAAGGTTCCTGCGATTGTGGAACAGGATTTAAAAAGGATCATCAGTGACCGTCTGGAGCAGTGCGGATTGTATTACCGGGTTTTTTCACGTACAAAGACGGCTGCATCCATGGCACATAAATTTGAATTAAAGGATTATAGTGCTGAGGATAAGAAGCTGCAGGATCTGGTAGGAGTAAGGATCAACCTTTATTTTGATGATGATGTGGATATCTGCCAGAATATTGTAGAGAATACTTTTGATGTAGAGGGATGGTCCACATCAGAGCGCAGCGAAGAAGAGTTTAAGCCGACCAAGCTGAACGGGGTATGTAAGCTGCCGGAGTATCTTAGATCTGAGATTTCCCCAGAAACGTGGGATATGTGTATTGATGACACATTTGAGATCCAGATCAAAACCATGTTTTTTGAAGGATGGCATGAGATTGAGCATGACATGCGTTACAAGGGTGAGGAGCTTTGGCATAATTATAAGGGATTTTCCAGATACTTTAACAGTATTCTGGCTACATTGGAGCTGTGTGACAAATCTATGGTCACTTTATTTGAGGATCTGGGACATTCCCTTTATAAGTCAGGCAGATGGAGCGATATGATCAAAAGCCATTTCCGCCTGAAGCTTGGAGAAGGAACTCTTTATCCGGAGGTTGCCAGCCTTTTAGATGAGGATAAAGACAAACAGGTAGATAATCTGGCAAAGCGAATTTACAAAACCAGTAAACAGACTTTGGTGGAACAGCTTTTAAAGCGTCCCAAGAAAACACCTATTAATGTAAATACTATTATTGCATTGTTAAATGACAGCCAGTTTCACGACAGCCGGCTGACAGCGATCTTTAAGGAGCGGGACGTATACAATGACGGCCGTGAGGAGATCCCAGGTGAGTCCAGGCATTATGAGATGAAGCCATTGATCCGTTATAATGTTTTCCAGATGAATACACGGGTGGATGGAAGCCGGATCAAGGATTCTTCTGCCTGTGACGCTGTTTCTATTTTTCAAAAATCGGCAGATATTATTTATCAGTGGATCGTAGAGAAATATGGCGGCCTGTTTAAGAGCATGCCAAGGGAAACCGTGACCTATCACGCAGATATCCTGGCTTACCATGTGGCTGTGAACTATAATCCGGAAGCACTTCGGATGAATATGCATGTGCGCCATATGGATCTGGAGGTTGGCGGACGTATCTGGTATTCAGAAGCCGGTCTGGAAGTGAAAGATGGACAGGTGCTTCTGAAAGTATGCAACGGATATGCAGATCCGCAAAGAGAGCATTCCGCCCAGGAACCTGGAGTGGTATTCTTCAGTTACCCCGGATATTATAAGTCTATTGTAGACGAGGTGGGAATCATCAGCGGGATTTCCTGCTCCAACCGGCGCAGGATTTTAAAGGAGGATCAGTTTTCCATGCTGGCTGCAGCACTTAAGGATCCCAAGAGGATGTTTCCAGTAGTGCTGGTTATTTCCAGAAGCACACCGGATGGCATGATGGATGAGGATTGGCTGGGGCAGTTCCGTGTATCGGATTTTACAAGAACTGTATGGCGGTATGCCCATGTATTTACCTGCCACGAAAGCACAGGTAAGAAGTTTCTTCATGTTGCAGGAGTTGATCCAAGACAGATTGAGGATATTCCCAGATTATATATTTTCTGGCCAGGGAAAGAGATTGATGATTATGGACCTGAGGATGTGGAGAACTGCAGCTTTGGCCGTCACCTGGAGGCAAGGGGAGACGCCCGTACCTATGATATTGTAAGAGGAGGACAGGCATTTTACCATAAGATCGTTACAGATCTGAGGGAATGGAATGTGTCTGCAGATATGTGGGAAGGCTTTAAGCTGGAGACCCTTACTGAGATTCCTAAATAAAATCCAAAATAAAATCCATAACAAAATCTAAAACAAAATCCCTGTGGAACACGGTTTTTTAAATTGTTCCACAGGGATTTCTTTTCTTGAAGACAAAAAAAGAAACCTTTCTAATAAAAGGTTTCGAAAATACTAATGCGGAAGATGGGACTTGAACCCACACGAGCGCAATGCTCACAAGATCCTTAGTCTTGCTCGTCTGCCAGTTCCGACACTTCCGCATGCTGCATTTCATGGGCTTTTTGTCTCTCGCCCTCGCAACAAAACGTAGTATATCAAAAGCCCTATGGAAAGTCAACAGCTTTTTTGAAAAAATAAAATAATTTTCAAGATTTTTTTGAAAAAAAGAGGAATTTGCAATTTTGTGTAGAATATAATTAATAAGAGGTTTGTCTCAGTTGATCCGGCAGAGGGGATGTGCTGCCGGGCACATGGTTGTTCTGTGGAGGAAATTGGATGAATATCAGAGAGAGCATGGAACAAAGAGAACGGGAGCTTTTAAGCCCTTATGCTGCTCTAAGCGGTGATTCCAGGGGGCGTGGCAGACCGGAAGAAGAATGTGATGTGCGAACTGTTTATCAAAGAGACAGGGACCGGATCCTGCACTGCAAGGCTTTCCGCAGGATGAAGGACAAGACACAGGTTTTTCTTGCGCCGCAGGGAGATCACTACAGGAACCGGCTTACCCATACTCTGGAGGTATCGCAGATCGCACGTACCATTGCAAAGGCATTGCGGCTGAATGAGGATCTGGTGGAGGCCATTGCCCTGGGTCATGATCTGGGCCATACACCTTTCGGTCATGCAGGAGAGCGCGCACTAAACCAGGTACATCCAGGAGGATTTGAGCATTGCAGTCAGAGTCTTCGGGTGGTAGAACTTCTGGAGAAGAATGGGGAAGGACTGAATCTGACCTGGGAGACCAGGGATGGGATCCTAAATCATCGTACCAGCGGTCATCCTTCCACACTGGAGGGACAGGTGGTGCGCTTTGCTGATAAGGTCGCCTATATCCATCATGATATGGATGATGCCCAAAGAGCTGGGATTCTGACAGAGGATGATCTGCCAGTTACACTTAGGATGTTTCTTGGGTATACCACACGTGAGAGGCTGAACACCTTTGTACATGATATTATTGAGAACAGCCTGGACCGTCCGGCGATCAGTATGTCGCCTCAGGTACAGGAGGCAATGATGGATCTTCGCAGCATCATGTTCCAGGATGTTTACCTGAATCCTGTAGCAAAGAAAGAAGAATCCAAGGCAATCAAGATGCTTACTGAATTATATCAGTATTATATAGAACATCCGGAAGCTATGTCTGGTGAATACAGGGAGCTGATCAGCAGGAAGCAGGAGTCTGTGGCTCAGGCTGTATGCGATTATCTTGCAGGGATGACAGACCAGTATTCCATGGAAAAGTTCCGGGAAATATATATTCCGAAAGCATGGGAAGTATATTAGCTGGGAGATGACTCCCACCTCTATAGGTGGTGAGAAACAAGCTTGTATCAGTGGTGGGAGTCAATCCCCCAGCTGATATAGCCTCCGGCAGGATTGCAGAGGTGCGCAGTAGAAGTGAGTCGTGCAATTGCACGACGCGCACCTCGCAGCAAGAATGCCGAGGCATTCTTGAATATAGAGGAGGATGCACATGCGATATTCTGACGATATTATTGAAGAAGTCAGGATGAAAAATGATATTGTGGATGTGGTTTCACAATATGTGAAACTTACCAGGAAAGGCAGCTCTTATTTTGGACTGTGTCCATTCCACAATGAGAAAACGCCTTCCTTTTCTGTTACGCCATCCAAGCAGATGTATTACTGCTTTGGTTGTGGTGCAGGAGGAAACGTATTTAATTTTGTAATGGAATATGAGAATTATTCCTTTGGTGAGGCTCTTTCCCATCTGGCAGACCGGGCGGGGGTACAGCTTCCAAGGATCGAATATTCCAGCGAAGCCAGGGAAAAGGCAAAGCAGAGGGAGACTCTTCTTGAGATCAACCGGCAGGCTGCCCAGTATTTTTATTATCAGCTTCGCAGAGAAAGCGGACAGATCGGTTATCGATATCTTACGGACAGAGGATTAAGTGATGAAACCATCCGGAAATTTGGCCTTGGGTACTCGGACAAGTTCAGCGATGACCTTTACAAATTTCTGAAAGGCAAGGGATATGGTGACGATCAGCTGCGGGACAGCGGTCTGTTTAATGTGGATGAGCGTCATGGAATGTATGACAAATTCTGGAACCGAGTTATTTTCCCAATTATGGATGTGAATAACCGGGTGATTGGTTTTGGTGGCAGGGTCATGGGAGATGGAAAGCCCAAGTACTTGAATTCCCCGGAGACAAAGATCTTTGACAAAAGCCGTAACCTGTATGGGCTGAATGTGGCTCGTACATCCAGAAAGCCATATCTGATCCTGTGCGAAGGTTATATGGATGTGATCTCCATGCATCAGTCAGGCTTTACCAACGCAGTGGCGTCCCTTGGAACCTCGCTTACTTCCGGGCACGCCAGCCTTCTAAAGCGCTACACCCAGGAGGTGCTGCTTTTGTATGACAGTGATGAGGCAGGAGTGAAGGCAGCATTACGTGCCATTCCCATATTGCGGGAAGCAGGGATCAATTCCAGAGTTGTGGATCTGAAGCCTCACAAGGATCCGGATGAATTTATCAAGACAGAAGGAGCAGAGGCCTTTCAGCAGAGACTGGATCAGGCAAGAGACAGCTTTATGTTCCGGGTGAGCGTATCAGAGAAGGAGTTCCCTATGGAGGAGCCGCAGGGACAGAATCGTTTCTTTGAACGGTGTGCACGTCTTCTTCTGGAGTTATCGGATGAGCTTGAGCGGAATCTTTACATAGAAGCCATTGTCAGGCAGTATCACAGATATGGGATCAGCGTGGAGGATCTCCGCAAAAGAGTAAATACCCTGGCTATGAAGGGAACGCCTATAGAGCAGCGGCAGCAGCCAAAGACTGTGGAAGCCCGTCAGGCACAGAAGAAGGAATCTGCAGCAGATAAGGCTCAGAAACTGATGCTGACCTGGCTTGTAACTTATCCGGGGATTTTTGATACAGTTGAGAAATATCTGTCTCCGGGGGATTTTATCGTTCCTTTATATCATGAAGTGGCAGAAATGCTTTTTGAACAGCATGCCCAGGGAGATGTGAATCCGGCACGGCTGCTGAACAGCTTTACTGACAGCGAAGAGCAGCGAGAGGTAGCATCACTTTTTAATGCAACCATCCATCTGGAAACAATGGAAGAGCAGGAACGGGCATTTAGCGACACTCTGATCCGTATTAAGCAGGAAAGTCTTGCAGAAAAAAATAAAAACTGGGATCCTACAGACATGGCTGGGTTGCAAGAACTTGTAAAGGCCAAGAAGGAACTGGAGGATCTGGGAAGAAAAAGACAGCAGCTGCATATTTCCTTTGAATAAGGATAAAATATAAACACTATATGGAGGTTAAAACACCTATGGAAATGAATATGGGCAAATTCAGTGAGAAACTTGTAGAGCTTCTGGAACTTGCAAAAAAGAAAAAAAATGTGCTGGAATATCAGGAAATCAGTGACTTTTTCAAAGACCAGCCACTGGATGTGGATCAGATGGAAAAGGTTTTTGATTTTCTGGAGGCCAGTGGTGTAGATGTTCTCCGTATCACTGGAAACAGCGGAGAAGACATGATCCTTGATGATGATGTGGATATTGACGGCCTGGATGATGAGGAAGAAGTGGAATTGGACAAGATCGACCTTTCTGTACCTGAAGGGGTAAGCATTGAGGATCCGGTCCGCATGTATCTGAAAGAGATCGGCAAAGTGCCTCTTCTTACAGCAGAAGAGGAAATCGAACTGGCAAAAAAAATGGAACAGGGAGATGAAGATGCTAAGAAAAGACTGGCAGAGGCTAACCTGCGTCTTGTGGTCAGTATTGCAAAGCGTTATGTAGGTCGGGGAATGCTGTTCCTTGATCTGATCCAGGAGGGAAATCTTGGACTGATCAAGGCAGTTGAGAAATTTGACTACAGAAAAGGCTATAAGTTCAGTACGTATGCTACCTGGTGGATCCGTCAGGCGATCACCAGAGCCATTGCAGACCAGGCAAGAACTATCCGTATTCCTGTTCACATGGTAGAGACCATTAACAAGCTGATCCGTGTTTCCAGACAGCTGCTTCAGGAGCTGGGACGGGAACCTACCCCGGAAGAGATTGCAGAAGAGATGGACATGTCTGTAGAACGAGTGCGTGAGATTCTGAAGATTTCCCAGGAACCGGTATCTTTGGAGACACCAATCGGTGAGGAAGAGGACAGTCATCTGGGTGATTTTATTCAGGATGATAATGTGCCTGTTCCTGCAGATGCAGCAGCCTTCACCCTTCTTAAGGAGCAGCTGGTAGAAGTTCTGGGAACCCTTACCGAAAGAGAGCAGAAAGTGCTTAGACTTCGTTTCGGATTGGATGACGGCCGTGCAAGAACATTGGAAGAGGTTGGCAAAGAGTTTAATGTTACCAGAGAGCGTATCCGCCAGATCGAGGCAAAGGCCCTTAGAAAGCTTCGCCACCCAAGCCGCAGCCGTAAATTAAAAGATTATTTGGATTGATCAGGAGAAGCGTATGCAGTTGTCTTTACGTTTGGCTGCCATCAGTAAAATGGTGCATGGCGGCAACCGGCTGGTAGATGTGGGATGTGATCATGGATATCTGCCGGTGTACCTGGTTTTGAATAAAAAGATCCCTTCTGCGATCGCCATGGACGTGAGAAAAGGCCCGTTGCTTCGGGCAAAGGAGCATGTGCAGCAGTACGGGGTTTCAGATTACATAGAACTTCGTCTTTCTGATGGCTTGTCTGCACTAAAGGCCGGAGAGGGAGATACCTTGGTGATCGCAGGGATGGGAGGTCCTTTGATGGAACGGATCCTGACAGAGGGAAAACAGGTGCTTGATTCTTTCCAGGAGCTGATCCTGCAGCCTCAGTCGGATGTGTGTCATTTCCGGCATTTTATCCGGGAACAGGGCTGGGAGATCCGGGAAGAGGAGCTGATCCTTGAGGATGGCAAATTTTATCCTATGATGCGTGTGACCAGGAGCATAGAAGGATGTGTTCCTTGGACAAGGGAAGAAGAGGCCTTTGGTAAATTTCTTTTAGAAGCCAGGCATCCGGTGCTTAAGTTATATTTGCAAAGAGAGCTTGGGATCCGTAAGAAGATCCTGGAGAAGCTGGTGGATGCAGGAGAAGGCGCCAGGGAGCGAAAAGCAGAGGTAGAGGAGGAAAAGCAGCTTTTAATGGCTGCGCTTACAAGATATGAAAGCAAGTGAACTGACGGACTGGCTGGAGAAGGAGTTTCCTTCTTCGGCAGCAGAGGACTGGGATAATGTAGGACTTTTGGTGGGAGATGACCAGAAAGAAATTTCGCATATTTTTCTTGCGCTGGATCTTACAGACCGCGTGCTGGAGGAAGCTGTTTCCTGCGGTGCAGATATGATCATTACTCATCATCCTATGATCTTTTCAGGCCTGAAAAAGATCAATACCCATGATTTTACAGGCAGAAAGGTGATCCGGCTGATCCAGGAGGATATTCCTTATTATGCTATGCATACAAATTATGATATTCTTGGAATGGCAGATCTAAGTGCAGAATATATTGGTATTTCACAGACCAGCGTTTTGTCTGTGACAGAGGACGGCTTGGATGGAACACAGGGATTTGGAAGAGCAGGCAATCTTCCAAAAGAGATGAGCCTTGGAGAATACGCAGGTTTTATCAAAACATCTTTAAAGCTAAAGGATGTGAGAGTGTACGGAGATCTAAACATGCCTGTAAAGAGGGCTGCTGTTTGCACAGGATCCGGAAAAAGCATGATTTCGGATGCACTGGCAGCAGGAGCAGATGTGTATGTGACTGGAGATATTGATCATCATTCAGGGATTGATGCATTGCAGGCTGGTTTGGCAGTGATCGATGCAGGTCATTATGGTACAGAGTACATTTTCATGGATGCCATGAAAAAAAGAATACAGGAAGTATTTGACGGGCTGAAGGTAACATGTGCAAAGGTTCAGTGTCCCTATACCCTGATGGCAGATTTGTGATACCATCAGCATGCCATAGAAATGGAGGTGCTATACATGGAAACAGTAAAAGTAACCATAAACGAAACCGTAAAGGAATATCCAAAGGGAATTTCCTATATGGATATTGTTAAAGAATACCCGGCAGATGAGAAAGCACCTGTGATCCTTGTAGTTTCAAATGGAAAACTGAAAGAGCTTCACAAAAAAGTAAACAGGGACTGCACCCTGCGCTTTGTCACAACCAGAGAAAATATCGGGAACCATGCATACAGGCGCAGTGCCTGTATGATCTTTCTGAAAGCAGTTTATGATGTGGCCGGCAAAGAAAATATAAAAAAGGCAGTGCTTCATTATTCCATTGGAGCAGGCTATTATTTTACCATTTCCGGCAAGCAGCAGGCGGATCAGCAGTTTCTGGATCAGGTAAAAGCACGGATGCATCAGCTTGTTGATGCAAAGATCCCGATCATGAAAAGAAGCGTTGGGACAGATGAGGCCATTGAATTATTTCACAAACATGGCATGTATGATAAAGAGAAATTGTTCCGATATCGTCGTGTATCCAAGGTGAATATCTACAGTATTGAAAATTTTGAAGATTATTATTACGGTTTTATGGCATGCAATACTGGATATATACAGTATTTTGACCTGGTTTTATATAAGGATGGCATCGTTCTTATGCTTCCGGAAGCACAGGCTCCAGATCAGATCCCAGAGTTTGTACCTAAAGATAAGCTTTTTCAGGTGCAGAAGATTTCCGAGGAATGGGGAGACCGGCTGGATATTTCCACTGTTGGGGAACTGAATGACCAGATTGTTGTTAAAGGTCTGCGTCAGATCCTTTTGATCCAGGAGGCGCTGCAGGAGTCTAAGATTTCTGAGATCGCCAGGCAGATCGTCACTGCCGGAGATAAGAAGTTTGTAATGATCGCCGGACCTTCTTCTTCCGGCAAGACCACCTTTTCCCACAGGCTTTCCATACAGCTTTCTGCACATGGGCTGAATCCTCATCCCATTGCTGTAGATAATTATTTTGTAAACAGAGAGGATACTCCTGTAGATGAATACGGGGAAAAGAATTATGAATGTCTGGAAGCCCTTGATGTAGAGCAGTTTAACAAAGATATGCTTGCATTGCTTGCGGGAAAACGGGTAGAAATGCCTGTATTCAATTTCAAAACAGGGCAGAGAGAGTATAAAGGGGACTATCTGCAGCTGGGGAAAGGGGATATTCTGGTGATTGAGGGGATTCATGGATTAAATGACAGGTTAAGCTATGCACTTCCATCAGAAAGCAAGTTTAAGATCTATATCAGTGCACTGACTCAGTTGAATGTGGATGAGCACAATCGGATCGCCACCACTGACGGACGTCTGATCCGAAGGATCGTTCGGGATGCAAGAACCCGAGGTACTTCTGCAAAGGAGACCATTGCCAGATGGCCCTCTGTGCGAAGAGGAGAGGAGCAGAATATTTTTCCGTTCCAGGAAGGGGCGGATGTTATGTTTAACTCTGCTCTGATCTATGAACTGGCATGTCTGAAAGTTTATGCAGAGCCTCTTCTATTTGGCATTAAGAAAGGGGAGCCGGAGTACTTGGAAGCCAACCGTTTGTTGAAGTTCCTGGACTATTTTGTGGCAGTGCCCAGTGAAGAAATCCCCAACAATTCCATACTCAGGGAGTTTATTGGCGGCAGCTGTTTTAATGTGTAAGTGATTTTGGGCTTTACACATAGAAAAAACCATGCTAGAATAGCATTTGCGTAAGCAGACCAGGTAATCGCGGCTGGACAGACGAAAGGGTTCAGACGAGGAAAGTCCGGGCTTCACAGGGCAGGATGCCGGATAACGTCCGGTGGAGGCAACTCCCAGACCAGTGCAACAGAAATAAACCGCCGGTTTTCCGGTAAGGGTGGAAAGGCAGTGTAAGAGACTACCGCCGGCCTGGTAACAGGACGGGCACATGTAAACTCCATTTGAAGCAAGGCCGAGAAGAAAGCGATACGGCTGCCCGTCGTGCTTTCAGGTGGGCCGCTTGAGCCATTCGGTAACGGATGGCCTAGATAGATGATTACCCAAGACATAACCCGGCTTATAGGTTTACTTACGCAGTAAAATAACAAATTATTTTTTATAAATAGCAGCAGCCCCGGATCCATGGACCCGAGGCTGTAGTTTTGTTTTATGGAAATCATCTTATTTATTTCTGTGTCCGGAATATTTCTCTTCACAGTATTTGCAGCGGTAGACCTCTTTTTCTTCATCAGCCAGTACAAATACCTGGTCAAGCCCCTGCTCGATAGAAGTAATGCAGCGGGGATTCTTACAGCGGATCACATTTACTACCTGCTTTGGAAGACGAAGCTCTTTTTTCTGAACAATCTTCTCATCTTTAATGATATTAACTGTAATATTGTGGTCAATAAAACCAAGAATATCAAGGTCAAGCTTCTCGATAGGGCATTCAACCTTGATGATGTCCTTTTTGCCCATTTTGTTACTGCGGGCATTCTTGATAATCGCTACTGTACAGTCAAGCTTGTCAAGCTTCAGGTCATGGTAGATGGTCATTGCCTTTCCTGCTTTGATATGGTCTAATACGTAACCTTCACGAAGTGCACCTACATTTAACATGGTAATTCTACCTCCAGTAATGTGAGAATCAGAGCCATGCGGACATAAACGCCGTACTGGACCTGTTTGAAATAAGCTGCTCTTGGATCGGAGTCAACCTCCACTGCGATCTCATTTACTCGTGGAAGAGGATGAAGTATGTACATATCTTCTTTGGCAAGCTCCAGCTTTGCCTTGTCCAGAATATAGAAGTCTTTCATGCGTACATAATCTTCTTCGTTGAAGAAACGCTCCTTCTGCACACGGGTCATGTACAGGATATCCAGTGCAGGAATAGCTTCCTCCAGACGTTCTACCTCCTGGAACTCAATGTTATTTCGCTTCAGAACATCTTCGCGGATATAGCTGGGGATCCGCAGCTCTTCTGGGGAGATCAGGATAAATCTGACATTTTTGTAACGTACCAGTGCTTCAATAAGAGAGTGTACAGTACGTCCGAATTTCAGATCCCCACACAGACCGATGGTAAGGTTGTCAAGACGTCCATGAAGGGAACGAATGGTAAGCAGGTCAGTTAATGTCTGAGTGGGATGCTGATGACCGCCATCACCGGCGTTGATCACAGGAATGTTAGATGCAAGAGAAGCAACAAGAGGAGCTCCCTCTTTAGGATGGCGCATCGCACAAATATCTGCATAACAGGAAACAACCCTGATAGTATCAGCAACACTTTCTCCCTTGGATGCGGAACTGGAATCAGCAGATGAGAAACCAAGGACCTTGCCGCCAAGATTCATCATGGCTGCTTCAAAGCTTAATCGTGTACGTGTGCTTGGCTCATAAAAAAGAGTGGCAAGACGCTTGTCATCACACAGATGTGCATATTTCTTAGGATCCTTCTCAATATCGCTGGCCAGATCCAGAATTTTTTCAAGTTCTTCGGTGGACAGATCCAGCGGACTCATTAAATGTCTCATTTCATACCTCCATGTATGATCGTGATTTGTAACAGGTTTTTTTCTAAAATCCTTTCGGTCTATAATATAATACTTAGATGATTTTTTCAAGATGGTTTTGTAAGTATTTTTTCAAAGAGAAGACCTGTGATAAACCATAATGGGGCATAATCCAGACGGATCAGTCCTTTGTACTGAAGAGGAGCATCATTGTAATTCCAGGGGCACATATGAAAATGCTTCAGAATGCTGCCGCTGGTAAACTCTGTGAAGAAAATCCCTGCTGTATATACAAGACCTCTGCAGGCTGTTGGGATGCGGGAGATCCTTTGATAGACAATTGGGATTACAGAGGCACAGCCATAAATAGGAAACATCAGCAGGGAGGTTTTTCCTATCATAGTGGTTTCACCTTGTAAAAATGCATGAAGGCCTGTCCAGAAAATTTCCAGGCACCAGCCTGTAAGCCCGCAAAGAATAAAATTTTTTTTCATATGATCTGACACCTATTTTACAATTATTTTACATGAAACTAGTATTGCCTGCCTTGAAAAATTAATACGTGTAGGATATAATAATATGAAAATCTGGCCCGTCCAATATCCATGCACCTGCTTATACAGGCGTGGCTGCTGTCCGGGACTTTTATAATACATTAGAGGAGCAGTAGAGATGGACTATGGTGAAAGCCGTGCATATATTAAGGATGCAGAGAGATATGGAAGTGTTCTCGGCCTTGATAATATGTATGAGATGATGAAACGTCTTGGTAATCCCCAGGACAGCCTGAAGGTTATCCATGTGGCTGGTACCAACGGCAAAGGATCTGTTATTGCATATCTGTATTCTGTCCTTGGAAAGGCAGGATATCGTGTAGGACGCTATGTTTCCCCAACCCTTTATTCTTATCGTGAGCGTCTTGAGATCTGTGGGGAGAGAATTACCTGTGAAGAATTTGCGGAGTGTGTGACTGAGATTTCGGAAGTGATCCGGGAAATGACCAGGGAAGGCCTGCCTCATCCAACCCCTTTTGAAATTGAAACCGCTGCCGCTTTTTTATATTTTAAAAAAGAAAACTGTGATATTGTACTGCTAGAAGTAGGAATGGGCGGCGATCTGGATGCGACCAACATCATTAAACGGCCGGTACTGTCCATAATTGTTTCCATCAGCATGGATCATATGGGATTTCTTGGCAGCACCCTGAGGGAAATCGCAGAGAAAAAAGCAGGGATCATCAAAAAAGGATGCCCTATGATCACCGTGAAACAAAAACCGGAGGCAGAGGCAGCACTTAAGGAAAGATGTAAAAAGATGGAGATTCCTTTTGTGTATGCAGACAGCAGTGAGGCGCAGATCACGGAAGAAGGGATCTGGGGACAAAGCTTCTGGCTGAAGGGAGAGGAATACAGGATTTCCCTGGCAGGAGTTTATCAGAAAGAAAACAGTGTGCTTGCATTAAAAGCTTTGGAACTTTTGGAAGAGCTTGGTTATCCTACCAGTCTGAAGGAGAGAAAGGAAGGACTTCTGGCAGCTAGCTGGAAAGGCCGTTTTACAGTGATCCACAAGGATCCGCTGATGATCGTGGACGGGGCACATAATCCGGGAGCCGCTGATATGATGGCAGAGACCATTCGGCATTACTTTATGAGGAAAAATGAAGGACAGAAGCTGATCTACATTATGGGCATGTTCAGAGATAAGGACTGCAGGAGTGTACTTTCCAAAACACTTCCATTTGCACAGCAAGTGTTTACCATTCAGACTCCGGACAATGAGAGGGCACTTCCCTCCGGTGAACTGGCGGATATGGCCAGGGAATTTCATCCGGATGTAACAGCCTGTGATCATATTAGTGATGCAGTAGCACAGGCTTTTCAGGCAGCAGGACCAAAGGATGTGATCCTTGCATTTGGATCGTTGTCCTTTATCGGAGTTCTTACAGAGGCTGTAAAGCAATATAAGACAACGGAAAGAGGAAATTGATAGAAAATATGACTGATTTACAACAATATCGTCATGAAATTGACAGGATAGACAATGAGATTGTACGCCTTTTTGAAGAAAGGATGGAAGTCTGCGAAAAGGTGGCTAGATATAAGATACAGACAGGCAAACAGGTACTTGATCCGGAACGGGAGAAGATAAAGATAGATGGAGTAAAGGCAAAGGCACATACTTCCTTTAATGCAATGGGTACAGGAGAGCTGTTTAAGCTGATCATGGCCATCAGCAGGAAGAGACAGTATCAGCTGCTTACCCAGAATGGCATTGGAGGCAGCAACGGTTTTGAACAGATCCAGGAGCTTCCAAGAGAAGGAGTAACTGTAGTGTTTCAGGGTGTGGAGGGAGCCTATAGTTACGGGGCAATGCGTGCTTACTTTAAAGAAAATATAAAGAGCTACCATGTGAAAACCTTTAAGGATGCAATGGAAGAGGTGTCAGAGGGCAGAGCAGATTATGCAGTCCTTCCTATCGAGAATTCCACAGCAGGGATTGTGGCAGATATTTATGATCTTCTGATGGAATACCAGCTTTATATAGCAGGAGAGCAGATCATCCGGGTGGAGCATGTGCTTCTGGGACTGTCCAATGCACAGCTTGAAGATATACAGACGGTATATTCACACCCACAGGGACTTGCCCAGTGTAAGGCATTTTTAGATGAGCATCCTTGCTGGAAACAGGTGAAGGCTGGAAATACAGCGGCTTCAGCAAAGAAAGTCAGCGAAGAACAGTTGGTTTCCCAGGCTGCTATTGCCAGCCGTGAAGCGGGAGAGCTATTTGGACTGAAGGTGCTTGCCAAGAATGTGTGTAAGAATGATGGGAATGCCACCAGATTTATTATTCTTGGAAGAAAGCCGGTGTATGTAAAGAACGCTTCCAGGATCAGCATCTGCTTTGAAGCTGAGCATGAAAGCGGTGCTCTGTACAATATGCTTTCTCATATTATATATAATGGGCTGAATATGACTAAGATCGAATCTAGGCCGATTCCGGACAAGAACTGGCAGTACCGGTTTTTTGTGGATTTTGACGGCAACCTTCAGGACAGCGCAGTGAAAAATGCATTGATGGGGATTCGTTCAGAAGCGAATATGCTGCGTATACTTGGAAATTATTAAAAGAGGGATTTAAAAATGGCAAGAATTGAGGAATGTATCCTTTACAGGGATTTTGAAAATGGTGAGATCTTAAAACAGATTACCTTTTTGATAGATAGATATGAACTGACAGGAGAAAAGGAATTTGAGGAAGAAAAAGATATTTTTTATAAAAGTGTAGGCGGTCTTGTGGAAATGGCCGGTATGTATGGCTTTTCCGGAAATCTCTGGCACAATTACCTTACTTTTCTTCTGGTAAATCATGAAAATGCATTTAGCACAGCCTGTGAGATTAGAGGTGCTGTGGAGGGCAGCATCAATCAGCTGGCACTTCATGATTTCCGGATTTTTAAAGAACTTTATGATTTTGACCTTCAGGTATTTGACCGGGTATTTCATACTACCTGCTGCCAAAGCCTTAAGGATTATGAGAATATTAACGGCAACAGTAAAATGTTTAATCAAAGGATCCGGGATCGAATCTGTGATATGAGCAAGACCCTTGCTGCAGCTGCAACCACAGAAGAGTTTATGAAGGATATGGTGCAGTTTTACAAGGACTTTGGTGTTGGAAAGCTGGGGCTTCATAAGGCCTTCCGTATTGAGCATGTAGATGGGGAAGGGGCAAGGATCGTACCTATTACAAGGATTGCCCATGTGAAGCTTGAAGATCTGGTAGGCTACCAGATCCCTAAGCAGAAGCTGATCGAGAATACAGAAGCCTTTGTAAGAGGAAGAAAAGCCAACAACTGCCTTCTGTTTGGTGATGCAGGAACCGGCAAATCTTCCAGTATCAAAGGAATCCTGAACAAATATTATGATGAGGGGCTTCGGATCATTGAGGTGTACAAGCACCAGTTTCAGGATCTGAATGATGTGATCGCCCAGATCAAGAATAGAAATTATAAATTTATTTTATATATGGATGATCTTTCTTTTGAGGAATTTGAGATTGAATACAAATATCTGAAGGCAGTGATCGAGGGAGGCCTTGAGAAGAAGCCGGATAATATCCTGATCTATGCAACCAGCAACCGCCGTCACCTTGTAAAAGAGAAATCAACGGATAAGCTGGAAATCGCACCGGATGACGATCTTCATTCCTCAGATACCGTACAGGAGAAGCTTTCTCTTGTATACAGGTTTGGGGTACGGATCTATTTCGGGGCTCCGGACAAAAAGGCATTCCAGAATATTGTAAGAGTTCTGGCCGAAAGGAATGGGGTGCATATGCCGGAAGACCAGCTTATGCTGGAGGCCAACAAATGGGAGCTTTCCCATGGAGGACTTACAGGGCGGACTGCGCAGCAGTTTATTGATTATCTGCTTGGCAAACCTGTGGATGAATAAAGCAAAGGCACTTTCAGGGATGATCTCTGACATGGTAAATAAAAGTGAACGGGTCCCCTCAGGGGCAGGAAGGAGCAAAGAATGGCAGTTACTACTTTTGCAGCCATAGATATTGGTTCATATGAAGTAAGCATGAGGATATTTGAACTGTCAAAAAGGATCGGTTTCCGGGAACTGGATGATGTTCGATTTCGGCTGGAACCGGGAAAAACGGTATATTCTACAGGTACCTTAAGCATGGAGATGGTAGATTCCATCTGCGAAGTGCTCATCGATTTCAAACGGATCATGGCAGAGTTCGGCGTGGAAGAATGGAGAGCCTGTGCTACCAGTGCATTCCGTGAATTGAAAAATCCGCTGATCGTGATCGAGCAGATATACCGGCGGACAGGGATACGTATAGAGGTACTTAGTAATGCGGAACAGCATTTCCTTGGATATAAGTCCATTGCTGCCATTGAAACGGGATTTAAAAAGATCATCCAGAAGGGCACTGCGATTCTGGATGTGGGCGGTGGAAGCCTGCAGGTTTCCCTGTTTGATAAGGATGCACTTGTTACTACCCAGAATCTTAAAATCGGAAGTCTGCGTATCCGTGAAAGGCTTCGTGAACTGGAAAAGTCTTGCAATCATTATGACCAGTTGGTGGAGGAATTTATCCGAAATGACCTGGTTGGTTTTGAACGGCTTTATCTGAAAGAACGGGATATCAGAAATGTGATACTTATGGGAGATTTCCTTACAGATACCATTTTCAGGGAAGAACGGCAGGATAATATTATTACAAAAGAAGAATTTATGACCAGGTATGAGCAGATCGTACATAAGTCTGCACAGGTACTGGCTGAGGATATGGATATTGATCAGGAATCTGCGTCCCTGATCGTGCCTACATTAGTAGTCCTTAAGAATTTTATGGATGCATTTCATGCAGAGTCTTTGTGGCTTCCAGGGGTTTCACTGCTGGACGGGATCGCCTATGATTTCGGAGAAAAGAAGAAATTTATTAAAAGCGGCCATAATTTTGAAAATGATATCCTGGTGGCTTCCAGGAATATTGCAAAGCGGTATTCTACCAGCAAAAGCCACATCCAGGGTACGACGGATGTAGCACTTGCTATTTTTGACAGTATCCGTAAGATCCATGGGATGGAAGCAAGGCAGCGGCTGCTTTTGCAGATCGCAGCTCAGCTGCACGATTGCGGAAAGTATATCAGCATGGGAGATGTGGCAGAATGTTCGTATAGGATCATTATGGCTACAGAGATCATTGGACTTTCCACAGAAGAAAGAAAGATTATTGCCAATGCAGTGCGGTATAATACTACGGATTTTGTTTCTTATGAAATGCTAAAGGATGAAGAAACAGGACTGGACAGAAGCCAGTACCTGCTGATCGCAAAGCTGACAGCGATCTTAAGGCTTGCCAATGCTATGGACAGAAGCCATTACCAGAAGGTAAAAGGGATCAAGGCGGTATTAAAAGAAAGAGAGCTGCAGCTGGTAGTGGATTCAGATCAGGATATTTCCCTGGAACTTGGACTGCTTAAGGATAAGGTGCAGTTCTTTGAAGAAGTCTTTGGTGTGCGCCTGGTTCTCAGACGTAAAAGAAAAATGTAGAGGAGAGCATCATGGATAAAAAAAATTTTGAAAAACCGGAATATTATGTGAATCGTGAATTAAGCTGGCTAAAGTTTGATGACCGGGTGCTCAGTGAGGCCAGGGACAAAAACCTTCCTCTGTTTGAAAGACTGAAATTTTTAAGCATCACTTCTTCAAATCTGGATGAGTTTTACATGGTACGTGTGGCTTCCTTGAAGGATCAGGTACATGCAGATTATGAGAAAAAAGATATTGCAGGAATGACTCCAAAGGAACAGTTAAAGGAGATCAGCTCTCAGACCCATGAACTGGTGAATGTTCAGTATAATACTCTGAACCGTTCCCTTCTGCCGGCACTGGAAAAGGCTGGATTTCATCTGATGGCAAGACATGAGGATCTGAATCAGGAACAACAGGAGTATGTGGATCGCTATTTTGAAGATAATGTATATCCTGTGCTTACTCCTATGGCTATGGATTCCTCCAGACCCTTTCCGCTGATTCGGAATAAAACATTAAATATTGGCGCACTGATTTCCAAAAGGGACAAGAAAAAAGGAAAAGAATCCACTGTATTTGCTACTGTGCAGGTTCCATCCGTGCTTCCGAGAGTGATCCAGATCCCATCCGTTAAAGAAAGCGACACAACAGTGATCCTTCTGGAAGAAGTGATCGAGAAAAATATCGGTGAGCTGTTCCTGGGGTATGACGTCGTATGTGCACATCCTTACAGGATCATGCGTAATGCAGACCTGACCATTGATGAGGATGGAGCAGAGGATCTGCTGGTTGAGATCCAGAAACAGCTGAAGAAACGTCAGTGGGGCGAAGTGATTCGCATGGAAGTAGAAGAAAAAACAGATGAAAGACTGCTGGATATCTTGAAAACAGAGTTTGAGATCAAGGATGAGGATATTTTTTATATTAACGGTCCGCTGGATCTTACCATGCTGATGAAAGTTTACGGTGTGGAAGGCTATGAGGAGTACAAGGCGAAAAAGCATGTGCCTGCTCCTGTACCAGCCTTCCAGAACGACAAAGATATTTTCCAGGTGATCCGTGAAGGAGATGTTTTCCTTCATCATCCATACATGAGCTTTGATCCTGTAGTTAATTTTGTACGCCAGGCTGCAAAGGATCCGGATGTACTGGCTATCAAGCAGACTTTGTACCGTGTCAGCGGCAATTCCCCTATTATCGCAGCCCTTGCGCAGGCAGCAGAAAATGGCAAGCAGGTATCTGTACTTGTGGAGCTGAAGGCAAGGTTTGATGAAGAGAATAATATTGTATGGGCAAAAATGCTTGAAAAAGCAGGCTGCCATGTTATTTATGGACTGGTAGGGTTGAAAACCCACAGCAAGATCACACTTGTGGTGCGTAGAGAAGAAACAGGCATTCGCAGATATGTGCATCTGGCTACCGGTAATTATAATGATTCTACTGCAAAGCTTTACACGGACTGTGGTATTTTTACCTGTGATGAACGTTACGGGGAAGATGCAACTGCTGTATTTAATATGCTGTCCGGATATTCAGAACCAAAAAGCTGGAACCGGCTGGTTGTAGCTCCGATCTGGATGAAGGATCGTTTTTTGAAGCTTATCAACAGGGAAGCGGAAATGGCACAGAAGGGGATTCCGGCTTTTATTGTGGCAAAGATGAATTCACTTTGTGACCGCAAGATCATTGCAGCTCTGTATCAGGCTTCTGCTTGCGGAGTACAGATCTACCTTTTGGTAAGAGGAATCTGCTGCCTGAAGGTGGGAGTGCCAGGAGTAAGCGAGAATATCCATGTAAGATCCATTGTAGGAGATTTCCTGGAACACAGTCGTATTTTCTATTTCCATAATGGCGGTAATGAAGAGATTTTTATGGGAAGTGCAGACTGGATGCCGCGTAACCTGGATCGTCGTGTAGAGATCGTATTCCCAGTAGAGGATGAAGAGATTAAAAAAGAAATTAAGCATATCCTGGATGTGGAGTTTAAGGACAATGTAAAGGCGCATATCTTGCAGCCAGACGGAACCTATGAAAAGATGAATCGACGTGGAAAAGCAAAAGTGAATTCTCAGATGATTTTTTGTCAGGAAGCGGAAGATAAGGCTAAAGCTGTGAAAAAGCAGAAAACAGATCATGGACGTGTATTTATTCCGGCAGAACCGGCAGAAGATATTGAATAATGATCTCTCGGAATTCTGATTGATCATGCCAGCGAAACTCTGGCAGTGAACTTTGAAAAGTAGATATTGTTTCTGGAACAAAAAAA